>NZ_JAUBVR010000027.1:0-67984 GCF_036705955.1 Microcoleus sp. A6-C6
AATTGCAGGAATTTACAATTATGACCTGTATTTATCATTACAACAGGCGAGCATTTGATATTTTCGCAGGAGGTCTACTGATAGCTGAGTTTAATGAAATATTTTTTATCTAAATCCTTACAGTTAAGCTAGTAAGCTGTTCTAAATTTAAATTGTGTGTGAAAAATCAATCAAACTCTTGTGGTACGTTGCTCCGACGCCGTACCGAATATGTAATTTAAATGGGCGACAGCTTAATAAATGATTCAAATCAACAAATGATGGGCGACACACAAAAAACAAATCGGTATAACATTTGACATCAATGAAACATCAACAAATTCATATTCACTCAGTCGTTTACTATAACATCGTTGATGTTATTCAATTTAATTCCTTAGCTAGATCGGAGGAAAGCAAGAGTTCAGGAAATAGTAAAGTTTCTAAATAGTGAAAATTGATGCCATAAAGTTTTTTGATGTCTTTGATTTGTCCAATAATTTGCTCCTTGTTGATACTCTGATTGCTTTTGATTCCCACAATCATTATATTCTTACTCGTATGTTCAGCAGCTATAAACTCAAAAACCTTGGTCTTGTAGCCAGACAACTCCAGTAGAAGTGCTCTTAATCCATCAGTCACTATTTCCGATTGCCTCTCTAGCAAAATGCCAGACTTCAGCAGATCCTTCAAAACCAGATTCGGATGAATTTGTTTCCTAACTTGCTTGTGGCAGCATGGTGCTAAGATAATCAAAGAAGAATCAGACTGTATCCCTTTATAAATCGCATCATCTGTTGCAGTATCGCACGCATGAAGCGCGATGGTTATGTCTGATTTTTCTGCGCTATAGTTACTGATATTTCCTTGTTTAAAATGTAAATCTTTAAAGTCAACTGATTGGGCAACAGAGTTACAAAAATCTACTAAATGTATTCTGCTTTCTATACCGACAACTGATGCTTCTTTATCTAAAATATTGTTCAAAAAATCATATATTGCGAAGGTCAAGTATCCCTTGCCTGAACCCATGTCAACTACAGAGATATGACTCTTCGCTGCCAATGCTGATGATTCAAGTAAGCCATGTATAATTTCCACAAACTTATTTATCTGTCTAAACTTATCTTCCATCGTTTTTACGACATTACCTTGACTATTGGTAATGCCTAATGCTGTGAGATATACATTATTTTCGGATTCAATATAGCGTTTTTTCTTGTGATCATGTTCCTGCGGAGTCGTATCAACAGGATTGGTAAAAGTAGGCTTAATACATTTAAGTTTAGGATTCTGATCTTTGCCATATTCAAGTTGAACATCTTGCTTGACCGAGAATAATCTAATACTCATAAATTCACTCCCAATCAGGGTTTTTATCAAATTTATCCCCTCTTCGATTGGGTGATTTTTGACTATTTCCTTAGTTTTATAGCTATAGGTAAAAGAAAGTTTTATGCTTGATTTAAATTGTACGATTCTCACAATGATTTTAGTTAAACCGTCTTCTCCTCCTCTATATTTTCCTAAAGTTAATCTGACAAATTCTTGATTCTCTATACTAGAACCTAGAATTAACTCGAATTGCTCTTGCGTGTTGATATTCATTATATTATTCAGTAGCCCTAGGGTTCGCAATCATAAATCCCAAAATTATATCCACAATCTCACAGTGACGCACCACACAATAGTCTGGTGCGTCACACGAATCATCGTCAAGTCGCTGAGGGAATTGTGATGTCAACAGATTGCACTTTCACCGAAGTTCCTAAACTCGATAACGGCGGTTGAATTGCCGCAGTATTTCCCACTACTAATGTCACCAGATTCTCCGGTTTCAAGTAAGTCTTGGCTACGCGCTGCACGTCAGCAATTGTGGCTGCTTCGATGCTGCGGCGGTAACGAAAAATGAAATCTTCGGGATAACCGTAGTATTCGTATCGCATTAGTCGCGACAAAGTTTGACTGGGATTTTCAAATTTGAAGATGAAAGAATTGAGGGTAGAATCTTTAGCAAAAGCTAATTCTTCTGGGGTAATTGCTTCGGTGCGGATACGATCGATCTCAGCGCGAATTGCCTGGATAAACGGTACTGTCGCGTCCGATCGCGTTTGGCCCCCAGCCACAAACGTCCCAGGATAGTCATATCTCGGACTCCAAGCCGCATAAACAGTGTACGCTAAGCCTTGGCGCGATCGCACATTATTGAACAAACGCCCGCCAAAACCATTCAAAACCCCGTTCATCACGTCCAAAGCAGCGTAATCTGGACTGCTGAGCATTCCGCCCAAATGCCCCATCTGCACGTAACTTTGACTCAACTGGGGCTGATCCACCAAAAATATGCCGCCTTGATTTGCGGGAGATACCGTTGGTAGTGCAGGCACTTCTGCACTCTGAGTCGGTTGCCAATTGCCGAATTTTTGCTCCACGAGCGATCGCATTTTAGCAGTATCAAAATCACCAGAAATACCCAAAATCATATTCTTGGGGTGGAAATACTTCTGGTAGAAACCCACCAAATCGTCGCGGGAAATATTGGCGATAGTCTTGTATTCTACCGTGCGCGCGTAGGGACTGCGATCGCCATAAATCAACTTTTGAAACTCGCGGCTCGTAATATCATTAGGATCATCATTGCGGCGGGCGATACCACCTTGCTCTTGATTCCTCGCTAAATCGAACTTTTCTTTAGCAAAAACTGGCTCCTGAATCACTTCTGCAAACAAGTCAAAAACAGGTTCCAAATCTTCAGTTAAAGCACTAAAATTAGTGTTACCAGAAGTAGCATCAATTCCTGTTTCTACCGAAGCAGCACGCTGTTCTAACAACTGATTTAATTCATCAGCCGTATGCCGACTTGTGCCACCAGTTCGCATCACTTCTCCCGTCAAACCTCCCAATCCAATTTTATCAGCAGGTTCAAAACGATCGCCCGTGCGAAATAATGCCGTCCCCCCAACTAACGGCAATTCTCTATCTTCCATCAGATACACGCGGATGCCATTTTTCAGCTCAAAGCGAGTGTATTTAGGCAGTTTAATTTCAGCCAGCGCCGGGAATTTTAATTCGTCATAGTGTTTGGGCCCAGCCGCTAAGGAAGGCAACAAATTAAACGTGCCAAGTGAAACAGTAAAAAAGCAAAGCGAGAGCAAAAATAACTTTACTTTCTTCAGTCTCAATTTAGTCCTTTTCATTCTTTTTCCAATGTTTCCTATGTTGACAATTCGAGGCAGAGCCTCTGGATCTGCGTTCCCAGGCAGAGCCTAGGAACCAGTAAATCTAGCTTTTATCCGAGGCCCGATCCCCCTAAATCCCCCGAAAGCAAGGGGGACTTTGAGAATACTCCTGTCCCCCCCTTCTTAAGGGGGGCTAGGGGGGATCTAGACCTAATCGCTAGACAGAATATCGGCACTAGGTTTCAGCTTAAATTGACACCAATGCCCTCTTCCTTCTTCCTTCTTCCTTCTTCCCTCTTCCTTCTTCTTAGAGCGACAAAAGCTTACCAATCGTGCGGTTTTCCGGGCGGAAAGTAGCCTGAGAGACACGTTGAATGTCAGCAGGAGAAACAGCCGCGATCGCATCCAACTCCTTAAACAAATTTTTCCACGAACCAGTTTTAACTTGATAATCCAGCAACGAAAATGCCATGCCCATATTAGAATTGAGCGATCGCAATAAACCAGCTCTCGCCTGAGTTTTCACCCGCTCCAACTCCAAAGCAGACACCGGCTCAGTTTTTAGGCGATCGATTTCCTTGCTCAAAGCCACCGCCACCTCATCAACAGTCTTACCCGGAGCAGTTTGAGCATAAAACAACATCAAATTCGGGTATTTATCCCCCGGATAACCACTGAAACCTTGAGCAGCTAACGCCAATTGCTGTTGTTCTACCAAAGACTTATAAAGCCGAGAAGTGCGGCCACTGCTGAGCAAAGAACCAATGATTTCATAAACCGCATTGTCGGGATGATTCATCGCTGGTCTGTGGTATCCTTCCAAATACCAAGGTTGAGTTTTTAACTTCAGCGTCACTTCCTTAGTTTGCGTTTGGGGAGGCTCCACAATTTGCAATTCAGGAGGCGCTGGTTTCGCCTTGTAGCGCCCGAAATAAATTTGAGCGAGACGCTTCACCTCCGCAACTTTCACGTCTCCTACCACAGCCACAGTCAGTTTACTGGGGATGTAGTGACTATCGAAAAAATTCTGCACCTGGCTGCGGGTGAGGTTTTTAATGTCTTCAGTGTAGCCAATTACCGGGCGACGATAAGGATGAACAGAAAAAGCTTTGTTAGCAAAAACTTCGACCATTTGCCCGATCGCCGAATTTTCAGTTCGCAGCCTCCGTTCTTCTAGAATTACCTGTTTTTCCTTATAAAATTCCCGAAAAACTGGTTCTAGAAATCGCTCCGATTCCAGCGACATCCACAATTCTAATTTGTTAGCTGGGAGACTATAAAAATACATGGTCGAGTCGATAGAAGTGGCGGCATTTAATCCGACTCCGCCTGCTTGTTCGACTATTTTGCCGAGTTCATTGCGCTTGACAAATTGCCCAGCTTCGGCTTCAACCTTGTCAAATTCTGCTTTGAATTTGGCGATTTCTTCAGTTTTGCCGATCGCCTTCGCTGCTTGCATTTGCTCGAAGAGTTGGTCTTGTTTTTCTAGCAGCGGCTTTTCGGCTTTGTAGTCGGTAGTGCCGATTTTTGGCGTACCTTTAAAGGCTAAATGTTCGAGATAGTGGGCGACTCCGGTTTGGCCGTCGGGTTCGTTTGCCCCTCCCACGTCAGCGTAAATTAGAAACGATGCTACCGGAGATCTGGGCCTTTCGAGCACGACGAATGTCATGCCATTGTCGAGCTTAAATTCCGTGACTTGCTTGATTACGCGATCGAGCGACGGTTGCACAGACACTGTTTGGGAGCCGTTAGCGGGGTTCTCGCGGGCGAGGGCGATTTGGGGGGAAAGTCCCCACCACAGCAGTACAGCAGCCAGCAGGGAGGCGATAAATCGAGTTTTGCGGGGCGATTCCCTAGGGGATAGCTTCGTCGCGCGTGGTTTTTGGAACTGCGGGGTCATTCGATTTTAGATTTTAGATTTTAGATTTTGGATTGTCAAACAAAAAAATGTTTGCGCTCAATGCCAGAGACTCTTTTCTAAGGATAAAGATTTTTGGAGGCATAAGCGATCTGTTGCGCCGCAGATGTTAGGCTGATACAGCAAATCTCAAAAAGGGTCTGGGCCCGGCAAGGAGTTTTGAGTTTGGGATTAAAGTCGCGCACAACTTAAAGCGTAACATTATTTCACCCGCCCGTCCCAAACCCGCAGTTCCAAGTGAATCCACCTAAGTAAACGTAAAATACGGCTCGCTAAAAAGCTGGCTATGTATGTCTTCTTCCTTTTGCCTTCTTCCTTTTGCCTTCTTCCTTCTGCCTTCTTCCTTCTGCCTTCTTCCTTCTGCCTTCTTCCTTCTTCCTTCTACTTAAGTCGCCAATTACCGATTGCAAAGCCATGCGAATTTTTAATCAGTCTCCTCCTTCAGAAACAGAAACCAAAAAGCGGATTTTACAAGCGGCTGTGCGGTTGTTTGCCCGCAGCGGATACGACGGTACGACAACTCGCGATTTAGCAGCGGCAGCAGGGGTGGCGGAGGGTACGCTATTTCGGCATTTTGATAATAAAAAAGCGATTTTGATTCAGGTAGCGACGGAAGGATGGGTGGAAATATTGACAGATTTGCTGACCGAATTGAGCGAGATGGGCAATTACAAAGCCGTGGCTCAGGTAATGCGCCGACGGATGCTAAATATCCGCGAGAATAGCGATATGATGCGGGTGTGTTTTTTGGAGGCGCAGTTTCACCCGGATTTGCGCGATCGCATTCAGTTGGAAGTCATCGGAAAAATGAGCGTTGTGGCTGAGGCTTTTTTTGAGACGGCGATGGAAAAAGGAGTTTATCGCAAGATGAATCCGAAGATTGTCGCTCAGGTATTTTTGGGAATGTTTGCAGTAGCCGGTTTTAGTCAAAATACGATTGGGGAACCGAATGCTTCTCCGCAAGAAATGCAGGAAATAGCCGAAGGATTAGCGGATATTTTTCTGAATGGGGTTTTAGTTAAGGATTAGTCATTAGTCATTGGTCATTAGTCATTAGTCATTGGTCATTAGTCATTAGTCATTAGTAGTTCGCGTCTTTTTTCCTTCTTTATTCTTCCATACATCCGTTACATCCGTTACAGAATCCGTTGCCGAACTTCCTTCTACTTATGGACAAAATCTTGGACTATTCTATTCGGCCGCTAATGCAGGAAGACGAACCTTTTTTGTGGCAAATGCTGTACGTCGCGGCGCACATGGCAGAAGAAGGTGAATCAACGGTGCAAGCTGTTGTGAATCATCCTTTAATTGCGAGATATGTCAAGGATTGGGGACGTGCAGACGATACGGGATTCGTAGGAATTGAATTAAACAGCAGCCAGCCCGTAGGAGCGGCCTGGCTGCGTTTATTTACAGGGGATGACAAGGGATTTGGCTGGGTAGACGATATCCCGGAATTGGCGATCGCGGTTCTTCCAGAATATACAAATCAGGGTATAGGAACGCAGTTGTTGGATCGTCTGTTGTCAGCAGCCAAAGCATCTTATCGATCGGTATCCCTGAGTGTTAGAAGCTCAAATTCGGCCCTGAATCTCTACCAGCGATCGGGATTTAAAGTAATTGAGGGAAGCGAGACAATCAACCGCACAGGAGGGACATCATTAACCCTGCAAATAGATTTTAATTGATTGAATTATTACTCGTCGTTAAACTCGTACACTTGCTGTACCCAATTCTCCCGAATTTCCTGCCATTCATCGGACAATACTTCCCAAGTTGTATTGCTTTCTAGTTCCAGCAATAAACTTGATACTTCTTCCAGAGTCGATGCTACATGACAGTCTTCTACCCAACTTTCCCGGCAAAGTTTCCAGTAATTTTGCACTGCTTCCCGCTGGATGTCTGATTCCAATTCAATTAGATATTCTGCTAGCTGTGAGGGTTCTACTGCTGCTTGCACTTCACTCATCCAACTGTCGCGACGTTCTTTCCATTCTTTCGTCACTGCTTCCCATGTGAGGTTGCTTTCAAACTCTAATAGTAACTGGTTCAGTTCTACCATATTAAATGTTTTTTGTTTGCAGTTTGTGCTAAAAGTATTATACAAACTTTTTTAATTAATGATCTTAAAAAACAATTAAAGATTGCGGCCTCGGTGAAACTACCGAATACATAACTGAATCATGAGCGATAAATTTACTTTAGATATGCTAGATATTCCCAGCGGTTGGAATCGGGGGACAGGGGACTGGATGGGAGTGGCGGCAGCTATGAAGAGAGGGGAAACTGTAGAAGTAATTCAAGAAGTTGGTTCTACTTTGTGGCAAAACAGTTTACCTGAAAAATATTCTTTGTGTTGGGAAAGCGAAAATTTGTCACCTATCAAAGGGCGAATTTGGATTAGTTTTACCCAGAGAAGATTTGCGCCGGAATCTGCTTTGCCAAAGGTTCAATGGCATCCGAGAGTGTTGTGGGTAGGGATAGGTTGCAAGGCTGGAACTTCGCGAGAATTAATCGAAGCTGCGATTCAAAATGTTTGTCGCAGTTATCATTTAGCTGAAGGTGCGATCGCAGGAATTGCTTCAATAGACACTAAAGCAGGTGAACTTGGCTTGCTGGAACTTTGTCGATCGCGAAATTGGCCATTAAAAACCTTTGCTGCTGACATTTTGAGTTCCGTAGAAGTCCCGAATCCTTCAAATCTGGTAGCAAAAGCAGTCGGCACGCCCAGCGTAGCAGAAGCGGCTGCACTTTGCGCGATCGCCCAAATTTCAACCGCCCATCAACACCAAGAAACGCAGATATCCATCAATCATCTGCGTTTATCTGCGTTTATCTGCGGTTCGCATCCCCTCTTAGTTCCGAAAAAAATATTTCGCTCGGACAAAAAACTAGGCTCTGTTACAGTAGCAGTTGCAGTTTGCCCGATCGACTATCTAGGATAATATCTTACTAATCCAAAGTACCCGTATTCACAAAACGACCAATCAGCCCAGAAACGAACGACAACACAATCGAACCGAACAAAGCAGGCCAAAAACCGTTAACCGCAAAGCCGATACTGAACGCACCCGCCAACCACGAAGCCAGGGACAGGGAAATTGCGTTCACAACAAACAAAAACAAACCTAAAGTAATAACAGTCAAAGGCAGGGTCAGCAATGTAATAATTGGTCTGACAACCGCATTCACCAATCCGATAACCACAGCAGCCACCATCGCCGCCGGAAAGCTAACCACCACAATACCTGGTACAATGTTAGCGGTAATCACCAGCGAAATTGCGGCTACTATCCAAGTTAAGAAAAAACTTAGCATATCTTGTTTTTCATCTCCATCACTATTAATTGAGATTGTAACTGTTTAGGCGATCGACCAAAGTTCGGGATACACTACAAAATACCCACCTTACGAGAATATCAGACATATGAAACTCCGGCAACTAGCAGCATTCCTCTTAGCGCTAACTATCTTCATCCTGCCGCGCGCAGCCCAAGCTCAATCTAAATATTACCCACCGCCGCTGTCCTTTAGCAACGCGGAACTGACAAGACGCGATTTTTCCGGTCAAATGCTGCGCGCCGCCGAGTTTTCTAACGCTAATATGGACTTAACTAATTTTTCTAATGCCGATTTGCGGGGAGCAATTATGAGCGCTTCGGTGATGACTGAGGCGAATTTGCACGGAGCAAATTTAACTAATGCCATGATAGATCAAATTAAATTTACTAAGGCTGATTTAAGCGATGCAATTTTAGTCGAAACAATTTTGCTGCGTTCTACTTTTGACGGAGTTAATATCACAGGCGCTGATTTTACTGATGCAATTATGGACGGCGCACAAGTTAAAGAATTGTGCACTAAAGCCAGCGGGATTAATTCTCAAACTGGGATTTCTACTCGCGATTCTCTGGGATGCCGTTGATTTATTTTCTAATCCCATAATTTTAATTTGTGGAACAGGCATCTTGCCTGTTTCGGGCGATGCTCAAAGCCCACGCCACAAGTAATAAATACACAAAATTCATGTGATTGTGGAACAGGCATCTTGCCTGTTCCCGGCGGGTTGTCCGGCCCACCCCACACCATATAGCGGTTCTAAAAAAAGTGAGGAGAGCCTCATGCCCTATGCCCTATGCCATATCCCGGAAGCGTACCTGATCTTTTTGAGAAAGGCTATAACTTCCCCCGCACTTACTTGACTTATTCCCGAATCTTGTTGTATATTATTAAATAATGGGTAGTTAATTTTGTGGACACATATTCAAATTATAAAACGAGTTTATTAGTTAAATTTTTAGCTTTTCAAGCCTTTTATGAAAATAATTCCTCTGCTCACAATTAGTTTTTTAGTAGCAATTTTAGTTAGCGCGATCGCCATAATCTCAGTGCAGAACGCCGCCCCAGTCGCCTTAAGCTTTATCTTGTTTAAATCCATACAAATTCCAGTAGGATTAGTATTGGCAATCAGCATTAGTGCGGGACTGCTCGGCGGTGCACTGCTACAACCGCTGTGGAATTTTTCAGATTCCCAAGACTCGCGTCCGAAATTTCAAGCAAATCCCGAAGACTCGGACACCGTAGAATATTAAGTTAATTTTTCAAACCTTAGATGGAATAAACCTGACCGTCAATCAGCAGCCGAGTAATTCCTTTGGCTAGCAAGTAAGGTGCGGCTTTTTGCAGCAGCCTGCCATCTGGAATTTTGAAAACTCTTTGATTGCGAGTAGCAAATCGGCGGGCCACTCGGTGATTGTCAAAAACTGGTAGGGTTTTCTCGCGAATTTCCGCCGCCGGAATTTGACCGAGTTCCCCAAATGCTTTCAAAGGTCTAGTAATTAATTCTGCCGCCCGATCGACTACTAAATAGCAAATTTTGGGCAGAGACGCTTGGCTTAAAGGCAAAACTTGAATCGGCCCCTCCGCCCGCAGCTCCATCGGCTCCCCCGACATCGAACCCAGCACACTCCCTTCAAACAGAGAATCTTCATCCTCTAAATCTTCGTCGAAGTCGTCATCTAAATCATCCTCATCCTCATCCTCATCCTCATCCTCATCGAAATCGCTAAAATCTTCACCATCAAGCATTGCCTGTAGTTCTCCAGTCACAACAGCACGGTGGCTGCGCGAGGCAATATTTTCTTGGGCATCTGGCACATCAGAAACGTCCAAATCCGACTCTAAAGTTCCTGAAATTTCGATTTCTGGGACAGGTTGGGCGGCTGATATATAACGCTTTCGGATCGTCGGCCTCGAATTGGGGGCTGATTGCGCGATGAGGAGTGACTCAGACAGGGGAGTATCTACAGGGGCGATGGAGCTGGCAGCCGACGATTCAGCAGTCGCCTCTGTTGGTTCAGAAACGCTGCTGGTGCGATCGGACGAACGCTTTTGTTTTTGCTGTACCAAAAATTCGTATTCTGACTCCGACAAAGCCCCCTGAAGGATGCGCCTCACAGTCGAACTACTCACTCCGTAGCGCTTTGCCAGAGTGATAGTATTCTCGTCCGACTGTCGGTACAGCCGCAGGAGTTCGCGTTTGTCTGAATCGGATAGTTTTGTGGGCGTCATGCCAAATTTTCCAGCAAAAAAATGTGAAAAAACGCAGGAAGTGCGATCGGCGAACTGTGATTTTTCATTTTCGATTTAAAGTTGACAGATGCCGGCAAGGGCAAAACAGCTTTCGCGTTTCCATCTCTTGCCGAAGCAACCCCAATCTCCCATTGCTACGCGGAGCGACGAGTCCGCCTGCTCTGACGAGAACGGGTTGAGATGTCATGTTCCAAGACAGCTCCAATTCCGAACAGGATGCCACTGAAAACAAAAAAGACTTCCAGCAAACTGCCGCTTTGATAACTACCCTCAGCCTGAGTATCTCGCCATTTAAAGTACATATCTGCGATGTAAAGCGAAAAAGTTGCAGCCGCAATCATTCTCCAAGATTGGGAAAAACGTCCTCCCCAAAACGCCAGCAGCAGTGCAGTAGCAATAATCAGCAGCAAAACGTCCCCGACGATGTAAAACAAATTGATCGCATAGGCGTAAGGTGACAGTTGTTTGTCAAGTGCCATCACCCATGCGGGAGCTTTAGGTACTTCTGCTGATTCTTCTTCCGATGCAGGTTCATCAGCAGTCGCGGCCGCTCCTTTTGCCTTTGACTGGGCCGAATTGTCCAAAGCAGGCGCTTTTCCTTTGGCAGGAGTTGCTGGTGCAGATCCTGTCACTAATTCCTGAGGAGCAGCCGGAGCCATTCCTAGCTGTGTCCTCCAAGAGTCCGGTGCAGCAACCCAGATAGCTATAGCAATCCCAAAGGCTGCTATTCCGGCTAACAAACCCCACTGCCAAACTTCTAGATTCAGACGCTTGGAAGTCACAGCTACAACCATGCCTCCGATCAGCACCACATAGCTGCCCAGATAAAACGCATCTGCTGGGGACACGTCTGGATCTAACTCGAAATAGAGTTCCCAAATCCCGAACAGCACGCCGGCGATAAAATAGAAGAGCATCCCCAAACCAATGCCCAGCCAGACGTTGCGCCCGCTCGCCATCTGGGGGCATTTCCAGTTTCTGAAACAGACTAAAGACGCTCCGAGGTATGCCCCGCATTCAAAAACATAAGTGCCGATCGAGTACCAAGGCGGTAAACCATCTTCTTTTGAAAGGGGGACGCTGAACAGCAAAAAGAACAGCAGCGCCATGACAGCCCAGACAATGCCCACAATCACTAGGCTCTGAGCTGATAGTAAAGATGTAGATGTAGATGACTTTTCTGAAGTGCTACTCATAGGGATTTCACGATACCTAACTAGCGGTTGAATGCACCCCATCTCAATTTTTGATTGTAGATGAGGATTCTTTCGCCAAAGAACCTTGATCTGACGCTCCCGGAAAAACTGGCGTCTTCAGCGTGTCTTCGGGTTTTTTGCCCTCGTACACTCTCGAAAGACTAAGCAAGAATAATATCTATTTACTAATTCAAATAATTAGTTCTTAGTCGATCTTTTTCCACGTAATAGATGATAGAGATACGGTCTATGTCTTCACCATTAAGGCTTTTACCGTACCAAATTAATCTGTGAAATTATACCCTCAAATGTTGCTTTCTCTGTTTTTTGCTTTCGCACTCCCCCACTCATATCAATGATTGTGGGTGGGGACTGCGATCGAAATTTAGTTAAATTGCCAGAGTCTAGCTGGGTTCCTAACTGATTTAACAATTATGTCGCATCGATACAAGTTGGCCATCCAACCTGTATCTTCCTTGCCCCCAAAGAGTGCAATTATCTCAGATCGATTATCTACACCCAATTGTTAGAGCAATTGTCAGAGATTTTCTATCCTGCGATCCACAACTTGTTGAGGGCTGATTGTTTCAGCCAATCTAAAAACTGAGTGCGATCCTGTGCTGGCATATCTTGCAGCACATCGCTCACTCCCTCAGCAAAGTCGGTATTGCCAAAATATGATTTGCCCAAACGGTGAAGTTCTTGCAATAAGGTCTTGAGATTTTGCTCTTGCCAAGGGGGCACCTTATGATTTTGCAAGGGACTAACGGTTAGCCAATTTTTGATCGCATCAGCGGAGTCTGCCTGGGGGAAGTTTCCTTGCTGAAATACCTTGGCGATATCTTTCTGAAACGATGCGGCTTGCCTTGCGCCTAAGAGGTCTTCTACATCGAAGTAAACAGCTTGGAGGAGCAGCAGACAGCCCTGCGCGAATAGCGGTGCTTTAGCGGATTCTGTACCCGCCGGTTCTTCACCGGCAAGCTGATCTAAACGAACTTTTCCCCAGACGCTGTATCTATCCGGCTCTTCTAGCAGAACACAGGCTTTGCCTCGGTTGTCGGTTAAATCCCGCCACAAGGCTCTGGCGTCTTCTGCTTGCTTGCCGTTGAAGGCGCTGATTAGGCGAAAAGTCTGCCCCTGATAATTGAGAATGGGAATTTGTTGATCCCGTTTTGGGTGTTGAAAATTGGATATTTCAACATCCTGCCGTTTCAGAATAAACATGACACTGCGATTTGACTCCTGTCATGGCCGAGGTGCTTTGCTTTTGAAGCTCTCCAGGCTTTTAGGCTTGGGGATGCTTGATTCGACAAGTCCGCTTAAATTAGCAGGATTGCCCTCCTCAAGCGTTCCGATACTTTTTTGTTAACAAATGCTAACAAATATCTAAGCTGAGATTGTCTCTCAACCCTGGCATATAAACTAATGCAACAAGGAAATTCCCCCGCGCACAACTTACGACTGCTGTACTGGCAACGCTTGATTTTCGAGGTCGTGCCGATCGGGCGATTGACTGTTTTGCTTTGATGCCGTAGAGGAAGCTTATATATAGGCTCCGTACCATCAGGGATTCTCACCTGAGTCTTTCAATCCTAGTTCTACCACATTTTTATCAAATATCAAGTCGAGCAGAATGTTGGCAAACATCACTCAACATCAGCAAGTTAGTCACGCTGGCGTCAACTCATGCCTAAAATCAGGGGATCTCTGGTTTTTCGATAATGCGGCCTGCGTTTTAGGATTGGCAACTATCGAATGTTAACAATTGTGCTGTTTGCAAGTGAGTCCCTCCAGCTTGTGTGAATTGCTATCCTCAACCCACGGGCCATCACCAGGGTGTTCACTCCCGATCGCGCCGCGCTCCACATCATAGTTTTTTTAGATAGAACCGTTTCTGTGTAAGTCAAAAAAAATTTACTTGCTCGATCGCACACTTCACCGATACAATCATATTGTTAACGATTTTTTAAGTTGGGTGCGTAACTCAGTTGGATAGAGTAGCTGCCTTCTAAGCAGCGAGCCGCAGGTTCAAGTCCTGCCGTACCCATTAACAAAACCCAATAGCATCAATGGTTTGAGCCTGATCCGCTGCGGATTTGTTGCCGATGCCCGAATCCGCAACCAAGTCAAATCTGCCCAGAAGCGTCGCCTGCTTTCGCGGCTGCCAATCTTCCCGCTTCCGGGCGATCGACACTCCCGCCCATCTGAGTAGATGTTTGAGACAACCGATGTGGTATCATAAAAAGTCTGTTGTGTCAATAGCCCAGAAGTTAAAACCGCAGCAGCCGGTTGTGGGCCGAGTAGCCCTCAGAGGTTATCCTTAGTGATCGGGCTAGTTTCGGACAAGTTTGGATAATGCTCCCAGCAATTTTATTTCACATACCCCAAAATTTAATGTTATTACTCGACCGCAGCGCGATCGGCCAATTACAGCCGGTATTGGCGCAAGCAACCGGACTGCCGATAATTGCATCGGAAAATACCGCAACAATTGCGCTGTTATTGGTTGCTGTGGGAATTCTGGGTTGGGGATTTTATCGCGCCAAACCTTTTGGCAAACTGGGAATTTTGGCTTGGTTGCAGTCAGTGGTGCTGATGAGTCCCTGGCTACTATTCTTTGGTTTGTTCGCAGCGGGGATTTACCTCAATTTAGTTGCGGTATTGTTGCTGCTGGTGGCATCCACGGGATTGTACATTTATCTCGGCCGGCAATTGCGTAAGGCGGCAGCCGATGCAGTGCTGGACTCGCGCCCCGCTCCTGCTGAGCTAAAGTCCCAAAGCGATGGAACCTCCCAGCCAAACGAACAGCCGGTACCAGCGAAAGAAACAATTAAGATCGTCACATCGCGTGCAACTAATGAATTAGAAATAATTCCCGTTCCAGTTGAAGATCTTAAGGCAATTCAAGGCATCTTTGGCATCGATACTTTCTTTGCTACAGAAACGATTCCCTATCAAGATGGCGTAATCTTGAAAGGCAATCTCCGGGGAGACTCGGAACAAGTACACTCGCGTTTGACGGCAAGTTTGCAAGAAAGATTGAACGATCGCTACCGCCTGTTTTTAGTAGAAAATCAGGACGACAAGCCCGTAGTTATTATCTTACCCAGCACCAACGACCCGCAGCCAACTACCGTATCTCAAAAAATTCTCGCAGTCGTGCTGTTACTCGCAACAATTGCTACTAGCTTGGAAACAGGCGGTTTGCTGCTGGGTTTCGATTTCTTTGACTCGCCTGGTAGATATCTAGAAGTTCTGCCAATTGCGATCGGAATTTGGGCGGTTTTAGGCTCAGGCGAAATTGCTCGCCGAGTGCTAGCAAATCAGTACAAGGTGGGCTTGAGTTGGCCGTTTTTTATACCAACATTCCAGATAGGTTGTTTTGGGGCGATCGATCGTTTTGAGTCGCTGCTTCCCAACCGTAAAGTTTTGTTTGACATTGCTTTTGCCGGGTCAGCCGCTGGGGGAATAATTTCTCTGCTAATGCTGGTAACGGGTTTGCTACTTTCTCACCCCGGTAGCTTGTTTCAAATTCCCGCAGAATATTTTAAGGGCTCGGTTTTGGTGGGAACTTTGGCAAAAGTGGTTTTGGGTTCTGCCTTGCAGCAGCAGATTGTTGATGTTCATCCGCTGGTAGTTATCGGTTGGTTGGGCTTGGTAATCACGGCGATTAATTTGATGCCGGCGGGACAGTTGGACGGGGGTAGAATCGTGCAAGCAATCTACGGCAGGAAAATTGCCAGTCGCGCTACTTTGGCGACATTTGTGGTGCTGGCGATCGCTTCTTTAGTTAATCCTTTAGCTCTGTATTGGGCGATCGTGATTCTGATTTTACAACGGAATCTGGAGAGGCCGAGCCTCAACGAGCTGACTGAACCTGACGACGCTCGCGCAGCTTTGGGTTTGTTGGCTTTGTTCTTGATGATTTCTGTACTCTTGCCCTTGACTCCGGCTTTAGCTGGGCGTTTAGGAATTGGCAACTAATCATCAGACCATTGGTGGGCTGGGTGCGCCCAAGCGCACCCCAGATATTTATCAATTGACCCAATAGAAAAGCTCGGAATTTGTTTAAACTTAATTTAGCAAGTAAAAATCACTTATGTAAGCACTAGGCTAAAGTTATGGCTAATCAACTTCCTCCTGTATTTGTAACTTTTGATGCGGATCTTTTGATGGCTGGCAGAACCCAAGTGTGGCAAGAATATGCCAAGGTGGGAAGTTGCTATCTCCCAGAAGTAGTGTATGACGAAATAGATTATTTGACAGGGAAAGCGGTAGAAAAAGCTCAAGAGCAAGTGGCTAGGGAGTTTATGCGCTTTTTTGCAGACAGTGGCTGGATTGTGACTGATGCTCAAGAAACGCATCGGGCCCTAGAACCCTCGATTAAAAATCAAAGCGCACAAGCAATGCTGGTTGTAGCTACAGCTCAGTGCGTTTACGGTTTGGCTCAGGAACACCCCGATGCACTGGTGATTTTTGTGTCCAACAGTCAGCCTCTGCTGAAGCGGATAGCTTCTGTGGGGGCTGCGAATCTCTGCGGTATTACTGCGGCGATGCTGTTAAATTGGGCGAGGAAAGGGGAACGCCCGCCGGCGGCGACTCAGCAATTGCAAAGTTTGATGCGAACTTTAGCCGATCGGCAATCAAGTCAGCGCTCTAATAGTAGAATTCAAAATGCTGGTGTTGGCAAAACGGGGACTTCTACTAGCAAGTTCACGATGCGTGGCGATTCCGAGTTGAAGTCGGCCAGCAATTCTACTAAAACTAATCACACGGGTTTGAGTGGGAGCCCTCGTGCGAGTTCGCGCGCCAAAAAGCCGATACCCAGTCGCGAGGAGTCCAGAGATTACGAGCCGGCTGTATATCGCATCAAACATATTACGGCTCCGAAAAAAAGGGACAGCGGTTTTCTCTCTAATGCGTTTAATTTTTTGGGAGCGTTATTTTTCTTGACAGTAGCGGTGGGTATTTTGTGGCGAGTGTTCGATGTTAGGGGTTTTAGAAAGACTTTTGTGCCGGCTCTACCGTCGCCTGTGCGAGAGTTTGTTAAGTCGATCGACCCTAAATAAGAGAGAGGGACAGGAGTTGAATTGGAACGAAATAATTAGTGGATTGGCCTTAGCTTTGGCGGGTTTTGCTTATGCTACATTCTTTTATGTAGTTCTTCCCATCAGATATTACGATTCTGGGACATCCGTTTGGGCCATAGGAATTGCGATCGCCCTTACTGTAGCAATGAATTGGCTACTATCTGAATCATTGCTGACTGGGTGGAGTTGGGTAGCTGCATTATTTGGTTTTCAGATACCGCTGATGATTTTTTGTAGCCTATTTTTGGGAGATGGGCTGTACCTGCCAAGTTTATTATTTTTCGGAACTATGGTAGTGGGAGTTGCGAGCGTTTATACCAATTTTTCGCAACAAAAAATACTGTTAATTGTGAGTTTATGTACGGTATTTTTCCTAGCTTCAATGTACTTATCTTTGATTGGTGGCTATGTGCTTAGAGGCAAAAATCCGTTTCAGGGTTCTTCAAAGCAGATGCAGCCGCTGTTGAATCAAAGAGTAGAAATTCGCACCGACGATCCGAAACAATTGCAGTTGAATGGTAAAACGGGCGAACTCACTCAGATCGATCGCTACGAAGTGACAGTCAAGCTCGATGATGATAAAATATTCTGGCCTTACGTCCAAGTTTGGTGGCAGGATGTTAAGGCGGCTAACTAACAAAAATCCTCAGAATTGTTCATTTCGATCCCCGAATTCGGTCAAATAATTTTAATAAACCCGCACTGACTAAGCCTCCTGCAATTCCCAGAAGCAGACTCAACACGAGAACTTGATTCGCAGACATGGGATTTTCTGGGCTAGCGGGGCTTTTGATTTGGCTGGCGTAGATGCTGGCGGCGACTCCGCTGGTGCCAATGCCCACGCCCACTGTACCAATGGTAAAGTTTAAAGTGCGATCGCTCCTAGCCCGCTCAATCTCGATAATCCCCTCTACAGTCTCGATCGCATTTTCCAACAACCGCAATCCCGCACTCAAACTTCTATTATCCGCTTTAACTTGCGTGACATACTTTTCTTCAGCAAAATCGCTGAAATTCGTCATAAAATCTAACTCATTTTCTGGCTTTTCCATTCTCTTGGCTATTGTTTTTAGCCGTTTCTTATAGTTATTTAGATTAGTTTTAATTGTATTTTCTTGTTCTTCCAATCGACTAATATAATTAGCATAAATCGAGAAAATTGTCAAGCAATAAACCAGATTTTCCTGCAATTGTTTCAGGTCAACTTTAGCAGCATTGACTTGTTCTGGCAGTTGGCTGACAATCTCTTGAATCTTCCGCGAAGCATCCTTGAGTTTGGACTTAAGTTGGCGACTTTGTTGATAAGCCCAAATCACTTTATTGCGGTATCCAAATAATCGGATAAACTGCGGATAAAGTTTAGTTATTTTGTCACGGGTAGTGATAATTGATGCCTCGCCACTGTTAGGAAACAAGCAAATTAACACATGATAATTTTGGCTGATATTGCCTCTCTCTCCCCGAGGTAGCCACAATTCATAAAGATTTGCCCCTAAAAATTGCCCTGATGCTTTTAAATCCCGATCCCATTTAGCCTTCGGGACTAACTTAAGTTGGTCGTAGCAATTTTTGGCAGTTTCTAAAGCATCTTGGTCATCAGCAGTCAATTCACCCCAAACTAGCCAACTTTGACCGATAGTAGCCGGTTGACTGAAGCGAGAAATAATTTCTTTTTTCAGCCCTTCTAAACAGTCGATTCCTTCCCGTGCAAATTTCTTGTCGCTGTCGGGTTCTATTTTGCCAGATAAGTCAAACTGCACAGCATAAGTATCGCCGAATTTGACAGGATAAGCATAGCCATCGAGGGGAGATTCAAATGCTGCTACTTTTTTGTTGCCGAGTAAATCGATGTAATCACCGATTTCGGTTTCAGCTTGTGCGATTTGTGCTTGCTGGGGCTGCGAGAGTTTGTCGCCATAGATTTTTTGCCAAAACTGCTGGCGGTTTTGGCTGATTTTCTCTTCACTTTGCCCGAAACCGTCGGCTAAATCGTAGACAAATAAATCAACTGTGGGGTAAATCAGCCAATTTTCGTTAGTCATGGGCGAAACTGTCTGCTATTGACGATAAAATTGTATCGCGACTTGCTTGCACTGAATTCCCAGCTTGCAAGATTTTTCCGATAAATTGTCTTAACCCTCGCGGCTTAACTTTGGTATCGATTTCATTGATGATTTTTGGTAAATTTGTTAAATCGCTGATATCGCTGGCGACGTTACTAATTTCGGGGTTAGTAGTGTTTTCATTTTCAAATTCACTATCCGGTAAAACATCTAATCCTTTGCTACGTTCACTGCTATGATATATCAACCAATTATGAGTCTTTTCATAAGCAGCTAGCAGAGGGGGATGCAATTCGGCAAGTCTTTCGATATCGACAATTGTGAAAGTTTCATCAATTTTATTAAACTCTGATTGAACTGCTGCGGGTAGCGGTTCTGTTTGTTGGAGTACCGCGCCAATAAAAGCTGTAAAAATATCGTCATTATTGTTTTTCATCATAATCCCGTTAGAGTGAAGGCTGCCCAGTAATACGGATGTTGATAAGGTTGGTCTAATCCTATTTTAGCCAAGTTTTGCCGATTGCTTTTAAAGAATCGGCGCAGGCTAACTTCATCTTCAGAAAGTTCGCTGCTGTTTTCGGAAATCTTGTCAATTTCCCGCTGACACCAAGTGGCTAAATCTTCACCTGTGGCTGATTGCAGCCATTTTTGAGAATTTGCTAAAGCGACGGGTAGGGAATCGCCACCTTCTCGCCACCGTCGGTAAAAGTCTATCATTAATAACGTACTCGCCCCGGATTCGACTGGCCACAGGGTACTGACGACACAGCCAACTCCCGCGCACATGAAACCGCTGATTAATCCTACATATTCGGCGAGAATTGTTTGTTTGTCTGTGACGGCGGTTTCGCAGGCGGAAAGGCAGATTAATTTGTAGTTACTGAGGTTGAGTTGGATGATTTCTTTGACTGTTAATCGGTGAGTATCGCTTAAGTATAAAGTTGATTGTTGAGGATTGTCAAAATCATAGCTACCGTGTCCGGTAAAGTGAAATATGTGGTGGGGCTGTGGCAATAATTTGGTGACTTCATCGAGGGTAGCTGCATTTTCTCCCCGTCGAGTAGAGTTGGCAAACATTCGGCAAATGATTTCGGATTCTATCTCGGCGGCTGGTAAAGGAAGCAATTTTTTTCGTTTGCCATTTTCATCAATAATTATACTGTCGGGATTTTCAATACTGAGGATAGAGTTTTTATCGTTTATAGCCGAGGCCAGATCCCCCCTAGCCCCCCTTAAGAAGGGGGGGACAAGAGTGTTCAAAGTCTCCATTGTGCCGGGGGAGACAGGAGTGTTTAAAATCCCCGTTGTGTCGGGAGAAACCGGAGTGTTCAAAGTCCCCCTTCTTAAGGGGGATTTAGGGGGATCTGAACTTGGAGATAAGCGAGAAATTTCGGAATTCAACCGATGTTTTAAATTCAGCCCAAATTGAGCGCTAGGCAAATAGGTAATCACAAATTCACTGCTAAATAAAGCATGAATTGGGAAGCGGTGCAAGTCGCGGTGAGGAATCAGAATTAAGTTGGTAATGCCGTTTGATTGTAATTGCTGTTCGATGTGGGCAATCTGCAAAATATCTTTGAGGTGTGCAAATTTACTGGGCATTCCCGCGCGCCAAGCATGGTTTTGTTTATTGGCGTTTTCCTTGGATTTATCTTGATAATCGGCATATTGTTGATTCCATTTTTTTACCCATTCTTCAAATTCATCTGGGGATTTGGTATAACAGTCTTCGGGTGACAGCAATCCATCGGATTTGATGATGAATGTTGTTAATGCTGCATCGCTGAGATGCCAGTAAATCGCGCAGGTTGTAGGATTGAGAAGTTGCTGAATTTGAGCGTGAGTGACTGTTGCTGCTGTCTCTTCTTGGTAATAGGGAATTGGTAAGGCGTTTAGCAGCCAAGACAGGCAGACATTTTTATCTTGTTCTGCGGTTTCTAAGGCTTCGATTAATTTGCCAGACTGAATCAAAATATTTACGGTTAATTGTTCAAACCTAACCAATTTGTCGGCGAGTTGTGCTTCGCTGAGTTGGGAATAGTTTTTATCTGTCAGTAAGCGTTGCAATAAATCGGTTGCATCTCGCCGTAATTTATTGGCTTCTTCAACTTCCTTTAAGCCGAATAAGGTTTTGATTAACGCCTGTATAACTTCTAGGTGCAGTTTCAGGAAAGCTTCTTTAGTTAAGGTTTTGAGGGCTGCTTTGTAGCTGGCAGCAGCTTTACTCCAATAGGTGTAAGGAGAATTTAGTTTTCCTTGATCGTAGTGAGCATTTCCTAGTGCTTGATGCAGTTCTCCATATCCTTCGGGGTGGGTGTTTTGTTGGCAATATTCTAAGCCTGCTTGTAATGTTAATATTTGTCCTTCATAGCCGCGCTGTTTCAGGTTATGAGTTAAGATTGTTCTAGTTATTGGTGGAGAATCAGGGAATTCTGCCTGTAATATTTCATAAACTACCTGGTTATATTTAGGTGCGTTGCTAACTGCGTTGCTCCTATTAATCCAAGCACCGTGATCTTCGGGTTTTAATTCTAAGGCTTTGTCCCAGGATGCGATCGCTTCTTCAAATCTTACTAACTTAACCAGAGCCACGCCCCTATTTTTCCAGACTTTGCGCTCGTCTGGTTTTAATTTTAGGGCTTTATCATAGGAAAGGAGCGCCTCTTTTAATCTTTCTAAATCACCCAATACAATTCCGCGACCATACCAGGTTTGGTCATCATCTGATTTTAATTCTAAGGCTTTGTCACAGGATACGAGTGCTTCTTCTAATTTATCTAACTTATACAATGCAACGCCCCGATTTCTCCAAGCATTATGAAAATCTAGTTTGAATTCTAAGGCTTTGTCGTAAGAGGCAATCGCTTCTTCCAAGAAGCCTAAATTATCCAGTGCCTTACCCCGATTGTACCAGGCTTCTTCATCATCTGGTTTTAATTCTAAGGCTTTATCGTAGGAGGCGATCGCTTCTTCCCATCTGCCTAAATTATCCAGTGCAACGCCCCGATTTCTCCAAGCATTATGAAAATCTGGTTTGAATTCTACGGCTTTGTCGTAGGAGGTAATCGCTTCTTCCAAGAAGCCTAAATTATCCAGTGCCTTACCCCGATTGTACCAGGCTTCTTCATCATCTGGTTTTAATTCTAAGGCTTTATCGTAGGAAGTAATCGCTTCTTTCGATCTGCCTAAATTACCCAGTGCAAATCCCCGATTGTTCAAGGTGTTGTCATCATCTGGTTTTAATTCTAAGGCTTTATCGTAAGAGGCGATCGCTTCTTCCCATCTGCCTAAATTGTACAACGTACCACCCCGATTGTTCCAGGCATCGTCATAATCTGGTTTAAATTCTAATGCTTTGTCGTAGGAGGCGATCGCCTCTTCTAGTCTTCCTAAATTATTCAGTGCAATGCCCCGATTGTACCAGGCTACGTAATCATCTGGTTTTAATTCTAAAGCTTTATCGTAAGAAGCAATCGCTGCTTCTAATCTTCCTAAATCATCCAGTACACTGCCTCGGTTATTCCAGGCTTCGTGGTTATATGGTTTGATTTCTAAGGCTCGATTGTAGGAGGCTATCGCTTCTTCCAATCTTCCTAAATTGTGCAGTGCAATACCCCGATTGTACCAGGATTCGTAATCATATAGTCTAATTTCTAAAGCTTGGTTAAAAGATGATTTGATATTACTTCGACTCAAAAAAAAATCTTTTGAATGATAAACTGATGCCGAATCAGGATTTGCAGAATAACGATAAAGAGTAGAAGCAGTGTTGTTGGAATCTATAGCACCTTGATAATCACCTAATTTTTGTAGAGCTAAAGCTCGTTTTTCCCAGACTTCAGGAGCGTTATATTTAAATTCAATAGAGCGATCATAGAAAGCAACTGCCTCTTCAAAATTACCTAGTTCAAATTGCTCATTCCCTCGCTTATACCAAACCTCAGCCTCCCCATCAACTTCCCCTTCTCCCTCACCATCCCCAACCGGAGATATCGGAAACTTAACCAATATCTCCCTACCAACATTCCTCGCCACCTCTCCCAATTCCCCGCCACAAATTCCCCTCAACAACTCCAGCTGCCGCGCCAATTCCTGAAGCGATGACACCGAATCCGTAGAGGCGGTTTCCCCGTGCCCGCCCTCCTCAGTTGTTTCTCGATCAATTGCTAACAATCTTTCCCCAAACCGTCGCAACCAGTCAGCAAATTCAGTATCTCTGAGGCGTTTTGCGATTAAAAATTCCGTAACATCGCCACTCGCCCAGCCATCATTTACCCCTTCCAGGAGTTCCATGAACTTCGCCTCAAATTCGGCATCCGTCACAGTTGGAGGCTGCTGAGGCGTTGAAATCGGGCGATTTGTTCCGAAGATTCGCTGAATTAATTGTTTGAGGAATTGCCAGATTTTGTCAAACATTGGTGAGGTTTTGAGGTGACAATGTTTTTATTATAGAGCAATTCTGTGGTTGAAACCGCGTAACATAATATAAACAGGACTTACGCATCAAGGCCAAAGAAACCGGGTTTTTCACCTAGTCTGCTGGCTAATACAAATAATTTTCGTAAAAAAACCCGGTTTCTGAATACTGCTGTCTATCGCCGAGGCCAGATCCCCCCTAGCCCCCCTTGAAAAAGGGGGGGACAAGATTCCGATCAAAGTCCCCCTTTTTCAAGGGGGATTTAGGGGGATCTGGCCTGGGACAAAAGCGATATATTGCTGTTTATAGCCGAGGCCAGATCCCCCCTAGCCCCCCTTGAAAAAGGGGGGGACAAGAATGTTCTCAAAGTCCCCCTTCTTAAGGGGGATTTAGGGGGATATGGCCTCGCGTCTAAACGAGAGATACAAAAGTTTTCAGGCTTAAGTTGACACATATCGGCAATGCTTTTTACACATATCCTCTGTCAATTCAAAGCTGGGGCTGTTCCTTTTATGGGTATCACAATTGCGGGTTTATTAGTAGATTTTGGCTGAAAAAGTGCCTTAAGTGCGGCATCAAGAGTTTCGGCCATCACAATCCGATTTTCGTAGGCAACAATCACTCTGACTAAGGTTGGCAAACTATTGCGTTCTGCCTCTAAATATAGAGGTTCCACATACAGCAAAGATTGTTCGATCGGAATTACCAATAAATTGCCTTGAATCGCCTTTGAACCCTGCCGATTCCACAGAGAAATTTGTTCAGAAATCACCGGATCTTGGTTAATCAAAGCTTCTATCTGTTCCGGTCCATAAACTAATCGCTGTTTGGGGAATTGATACAACAGCAATTTACCATAATCATCGTCGTCCGATCGCCCTGCAATCCAAGCAATTAAATTATTACGACTAACTGGCGTAAATGGCAATAGCAAAATAAACTCTTCTGATGTTTCCGTTGGCAGTTTCGTAATCAAATAATACGGTGCTACAGGCTGCTGTTCGCCACCATAAATCTCATTGGGAACTCGCCACAAATCCTCCCGATTGTAAAATACCTGCGGATCTTCCATGTGATAAGTTAACAACCGTTCCGATTGAACGTTCAACAAATCTACGGGATATCTAATGTGTTTGCGAAGAGCCGGAGGCATTTTGTCAAGGGGTTTGAACATTCCAGGAAAGATAGCCATCCAACTTTTGATAATCGGATCGGAGGGATTGGCAACATAAAACTCAACAGACCCGTTGTAGGCATCAATGACGACTTTTACGGAGTTGCGGATGTAGTTAAATTCATTTTGACCCGGATCTGAATACGGGTAACGATCGCTCGCTGTATAGGCATCGATAATCCAGTAAAGATAGTTAGGAGGCTTGTTATTAGTTTTTGAGGAAGAAAGCTGAAATTTTTTGCCATTTTTATCGTTGTTTTTTTCTATATCATCTTTAGTAAGATTGGCGTTTGCTACTACCAAATACGGGTCGGAATCGTAGCGCAAAAAAGGAGCGATCGCCCGGACTCTTTGGTTAATGTTTCGGCGGTACAATAATTTAGTTTCTGGCGTGAAATTGCGGGTTAGCGCCATTTGCCAATTTTTGAGATAACTAGCAAACAGCAAGCGCCGCCATATAGAACCGATCGCAATTCCGCCCCTACCGCTGTAATTGTTGTAAACATTTTCTTCACCGCTGGGATAGTCGAATTCCTTGACTTGTGTGGGTGTCATCACGTCTGTATCGGTGATAGCGCCGTAGTAAATGCGCGGATAGCCGATCGGGAGACTCATCCGAATTCGATCGCTAGTTATATCTAAAGCAGTCTCTCCTGTCTCGGCTGGAACTCCAATATCTTTAACAAAATAATCGGGTAAACCGCCGACACCGACTGTGTTTACGGGAGAAAGAGTAAAGCCGTAACCGTGCGTGTACACCAGATGTTCGTTCACCCAAGTTTGAGCTTCCGGCGCAACTGCTGTATAATCTAGTTCCCGCGCCGCCAGAATTACTTGCTGGCTTTCAGTTTCTCCCTTTTTTGCGGTTTTCTTTTTGATTGTGTAGCGATCGATATCCGCATCAGGAAATGTATAATACGGTCTGATTTGTTGTAACTGTCGGTTGGTTTGCAGCAGCGGCCGCTTGTCCCACAGCCGGATGTTGCTAACAGTTAGTTGATTTCTTTCTAAGTCTTCATATGTAAGTTTCCCGGCTGGATCGAAAGTTTTTATCTCAATTTTTTTGATATCAAATGCTGCTTGAGTAAAGGCAATGCTGCGCTGGATGTACGGCTGTTCTCGCGCTAATTCGTTGGGTCTTACTATCAGTTGCTGCACAACTTTTGGCAGCAGCAAACCTCCCAAACAACTTAAAGCTAGCCATCCCAAAATAATCTTTTTGATGAGTTGATTGGGAATTGTGAATTGCCAAACCTGCCACAGCATCAAAAGTGCGATCGCCCCAGCCAAGATACTCAAAAATCCATAGACAGGCAGTCGCACGGTCACGTCTGCATAATTCGCCCCATAGGTAACGTCTCCCCGCGAATACAGCAATGCGTAGCGCCCCAGCCAGTACCGGAGTGTGGTGGCTAGCATCAAAGCTGCTCCCAAGCCGTATAAATGCCGCTGTTGCGATCGCGAAAACCCCAAAAATATCCCTTGACTCAGGCTATTTCTCGACAGCAAATATGTTAAAGCACAAGATACTAAACTGTACAAAAATAGAACTGTCAACCAAAAGCTTAGCAACTCTAAGATTGGGAAAGTAAATACATAAAAGCTAATATTTTGGTTAAAAAGAGGGTCGGTTGTGTTAAAATTACTAGGGTGGAAATATTGTAAAACTTTTGTCCAACGACTAGCGGCAATTAGCCCGATCGCCAAACTGAGCAAAAGGGCGATCGCCCGCAGCCAAAAACCCGGCTTAATTACCACAGCTAACATCAGCCCCAGCAGCAAGCTCAACTGCCACCAGTTAGAAAATAGCTGCACCGCCTTAAGCTGGATTGACTCAAATCCGAATTGAATTGGCGGTGTAGACAAACCACCAACTATCCTAAAATCGGCGATACTATCAGCAGCTAAGATTCCACAGTGGATTATTGTTAAAATTGCGATCGCGCTTAATCCCAATACCGCCAACAGCAGCCAGGGAAAGGTAATTTGAGATTTAGCAGCAGGTAGTTGATGATTTTTCCCAGTGTTGAGCGCATTTTTTAATGCGATCGACTGGCCCAAAACAGGTGATTTGATGTTTTCGGTGGGATGTTGCAGGCGGCTGGCTAGGGCTAAATTTCCCAGTAAAAACGCGGAAGATGCAGAAAGTGCGATCGCCCCCAGCAGCCCCTGAGTTTTCAGCTTTAACAGCAAAACCTGAAGATATCCAACTTCCTGAAACCAGAGAATTTCTGCCGCAATCCGGGATAAAAACTCAAAAAATAACCACAGCCCTACAAGCAATAAAATTAGTTGAAAAATTCGCTTAATAGTCATTAGTTGTTAATCATTAAAACTGGTTCCAATGCAGAGCCTTGGAACCGATATCCAGAGGCTCTGCCTCATCCAAAAATGGAGGCAGAGCCTCCATATCTGCGTTACCAGGCACAGCCTGGTAACAAATAAAAAGAAACCTTGTTACTTTCTCAGCAAATAGGTAAGCCCTAATTACATTAAAAGCTGATGCCAAACATCACCAATGACTAATGACTAATGACAACCGCCAACTGTCAACTGTCAACTGTCAACTGTCAACTATCAACTGCCCACTGCCAACTGTCAACTGTCAACTGTCAACTGTCAACTGTACTGCTGATTCACATCCACATCCAAATTAAACAGCACTTGCAAAGTCTGCATCGCTTGTCTGCGGGCCTCAATATCCTGCTGCGCGCGCAACTGCACCATCGGATCGTGCAAAATCTTATTCACAATCCCTCTTGTTAAAGATTCAATCACATCTTGATGTTTCTCCGAAAATTCAGAGCCCAGACGCGATAAAGCTTTTTCTAACTCTTGTTCCCGAATCAATTCGATTTTATCCCGCAAACAGCTAATAGTCGGAACAGTTTCGAGACTACGCAACCAGACATCGTAAGCCTCTACTTCCTGTTCCAGCAGCCCCTCAGCTTCCATTGCCATTTTGCGGCGAGTTTCGTGATTTTGAGCTACCACTGCTTTTAAGTCGTCTACATTAAACGATCGCACATTCGCCAATTCGTTCGCATCAGCATCGACGTTGCGCGGCACAGAAATATCCATCAACATCAAAGAGCGATGCTGGTCTAAAACAGCTTCTAATTTAGCTTTATTTAACAACGGAACTGTAGCAGCCGTACAGGTAAACACCAAATCAGAATCGGCAATTACCTGCATCATGTCCGACAGCAGATGCAGGTGCAATTGGGCATCTTTAAACTGATCGGCTAACTCCTGGCCACCGCGCATCGATCGATTGACGATCGCAATATGACTCGCTCCTTTCGACAGCAAATGCTGCACCAACAAGCGCGACATCTTCCCTGCACCGATAATCGCAATCCGGCTGGTGGCTAAATGCTGACCTTTCATGTGAGCTAATTCTGCCGCCGCCGAAGAAATCGAAACCGCACCAGTACCAATGCTAGTTTCCGTGCGAACACGCTTCCCGGCTGTAAGAGCTTGCTTAAATAAGCGTTCTAAAATTCTGCCAACACCTTTGTACTGCTGGGCGAGTTTGTGAGTTTGTTTCACCTGAGCCAAAATTTGTCCTTCTCCCAGCACCAAACTGTCGAGGCCAGCAGACACTCGCATCAAGTGCATCACCGCATCTTCGTGCAGCAAAATGAACAGGTGAGGGCGCAAAGACTGCAAAGGAACTTTACTGCATTCCGAAAGGAACTGAATCACCTCTCGCACCCCAGGCTCTGACTCGGTGGTAACGATATAAATTTCTAAGCGGTTGCAAGTGCTGAGGATGGCAACTTCTTGAATGTGGGGGTAGCCGCGCAATTGGGCGATCGCCGCTTCAATCTTCTGTTCTGGAATGCTGAGTTTTTCGCGAACTTCAACCGGCGCTGTTTTGTGGCTGAGACCTATGACGGCAATATTCATATCTGTGATTTGTCACTATTTATTTCTTAGTTATCAACAGTCACCTGTGATTAATTCTTAGTTTATCGCTAATTTCTAATCATCGGTGACTGTCAACGGTTAGCGGTGAAAAATTAACATTTCAAAATTAACTGTTAACTCTTAACCTTTAACTAATGACTACTTCAATTGCAGAGATTTCGGCTGGTCAAACATATGGATTGTATCCACAAACCGAGCAGTTTTCGACTGAGAAGAAATTACCAAGCTCTCAGTGCGAGCGCCGCCGCCAAAGAAGCGAACTCCATCCATCAGCGTTCCGGGAGTAATTCCGCAAGCTGCAAACAGAACAGTTTCTCCAGATGCCAACTCTTCAGCATTGTAAATCTTGTCTGGATCTGTGATGCCCATCTCTGTCAGGCGGGCGATATTCTTCTCTTTGCTTTCGCCGATCAAACCAGTTTTGACAATAGCCGGATCGTAAATTAACTGACCTTGGAAGTGACCGCCCAAGCAGCGCATTGCTGCTGCGGAAATCACACCTTCGGGTGCAGCGCCAATACCCATCAGCGCGTGGATGTTGGAACCAGAAAACGCGCAAGAAATCGCAGCAGAAACGTCGCCGTCGCTGATCAGTCGAACTCTTGAACCCGCTTGGCGAATTTCATTAATTAAATCTTTGTGCCGGGGGCGATCCATCACCACCACTACCAAATCTTCAATACTGCGACCGAGGCAATCAGAGATAATTTTGAGGTTTTCGGTTGGCGTTTTGCGAATATCTACATGATTCTTAGCAGCCGCGGGAGCAGCCAATTTGTTCATGTAGAAATCGGGCGCAGCAAACAAACCACCTTTTTCAGAGATTGCCAAAACTGCCATCGAACCGTTTTGACCGTAAGCAACCAGGTTAGTACCTTCGCAGGGGTCAACAGCGATGTCAATTTCGATCAATTCATCGATGTTGCAGACATCTTTAGCATCTTCGCGAGTACAAATACCTACTTGTTCGCCGATGTAAAGCATGGGTGCGTCATCGCGTTCGCCTTCACCGATCACGATGCGGCCGCGCATATGAATTTTGTTCATGCGCTCACGCATGGCTTCTACAGCTACGCGATCGGCTTCATCTTTTTCGCCTTTGCCCATCAAGCGAGCGGAAGCGATGGCTGCCTGCTCGACTACTTCGATAATCTCTAAACCGATTACATTGTCCACAAACTTTATTCTCCCAACTTCTGATGCTTGCCGGTGCTCTTTTGCACTCCCAGCCATCAAGTTTATCAGAGGCGGGGATCTCTGCGAGCGTAAGCACTTGCTTTGTTTGTGTTAACTTTTGCTTCTTTGAGGCTGGGAGGGGAGAGGGGGGAGATGGGGAGATGGGGAAATGGGGAGAGTGGGAGATGGGGAGATGGGGAGATGGGGAGATGGGAGATGCGGAGATGGGGATATGGGAGAATTGGGAGAATTTTCCTTCTTCTCTGAATATTGATCGGTTAAATCCATTAAATCCGTTAAATCCGTTACACAATCCGTTGCCGAACTTTCTTGGCCTCCCTTGACTTATCGTAACAGTCGCCTCAGTCCTGAAGTTTTATGATGATAGCAAATCAAATTGTCGCCCCCAAATCGGGACGAACTAGACTTTATAAACGGGGAGCAATAAAAAATGATGATGAAAGCACAAGATATTATGACAACTGAAGTTGTTACCATTCGCGGTTCGGCAACGGTAGCTGAAGCAGTGGCGATGATGAACGAACTGTGTCTGCGCGCATTAATTGTGGAACGCCGCCACGAACAAGACGCCTACGGCATTGTCACGGAAACGGATATTGTTTACAAAGTAACAGCCTACGGAGTAGACCCGCAAAAAGTCCGCGTCTTCGAGATTATGACCAAACCGTGCATCACGGTGAATCCCGACTTGGGCGTGGAATACGTGGCGAGGTTGTTCGCGAATACCCGAATCCGCCGAGCTCCGGTTATTAAGGACAAACTGCTTGGCATTATTTCGGTAACGGATATTTTGACAAAAAGCGATTTTGTTGATAAGCCGAAGAGTGTTTTATTTGAGGAAGAAATCGAAAATGCGATCGCGGATGCCAGAACTGTCTGTGCCCAGAAAGGCGCTACTTCTAAAGAGTGCGCGGTAGCTTGGGACATTGTAGAGGAAATGCAGGCCGAGGCTGCTCACCAGCGATCGATGAAGCTTGACAAAACGGCTTTTGACGAGTATTGCGAAGAAAATCCCGACGCAGCCGAAGCGCGGATGTACGACAGTTAAGTAAGCCGACATAAAAAAGAATACCCAGAGCCCCGACTTCTTGAAGAAGTCGGGGCTCTAAAATAAGAGGGTTTTACTTAAGTACATCGGACAGCAGAAAGTTTGTATTACTCTGCCATAGATTCGAGCAGACGACCAACTACAGGGTCAATCTGCCAGTAATCCTTACCGTCTTGCTTCTGATTTCCTAAATGCGAGACAAGACTGAGGAGATCCGCCCATCTGAGAGTCTGCTTGACAACTTCAGGCGATACATCATCAACAAGATCAATTAATTCCTCAACCGCTGCTTCTCCCCATTGGGCCAAAGTTCTCATCACCAGTTTTATTTGAGGTTCGCAACCGTCAAAGCCCATTGAATTAATTAATTGATCGGATTTATTAAATTGATTCTTCAGTTCCGGCAAAGAATCTTGCCAGCGAGAATCAGCCTGGGAAAATTTATAGAATTCTTGCAGCAGGTTTGACCAATTCCCTGTCACTTCTGTAATCTTCTTTCTAACTTCTAGTTCCCTGGGCAAATTAATATCTTCCAACCAATGTCGCAGCGCGGCATCGTGCCAAGGTTTGAGACTGAAACTTCTCAGTTCCTTAAAGTAATCAACACCTGTGGAATTATGATTAACTAACTGCCAAGCCTTCTGAGGATCTGCGACAAAAACAAGCTGCATAAACGAGTCTTCTTTCTTCAATCTTTTGACTTTCTTAATTGCCTCATCAACCCAATCCTTAGTCCAAGGGGTGGTGGGTGATACAACAACGATCGTCGTGGTATCTTTCTTGCGACGGTTACTAATTTCTGTCAAACGCTGGCTGAAATCAGAGCGGTCTGAAAGGTTTTCTAAATAGTGAATTTTGCAATCCTTCTTACTAAAGGCTGCTTCCATAAAAACTCTCAAATCGTCAATTCCTGCCGCTTGGCAGCCAAATATAATAGAGACACCGTACTCCCGGCGCAGCAGCTCTGATTCCTGTTTAACAGTTAAAGGACTGCGCCGGGAATCAGCTTTATTTTTGACAAGAGGAGACCGAAAAGTAGCAGGTTCGTATTCAGGTGGAGCTTCACGCGGTCTCAGAAGTTCTGCTTCAATTTCTGGTTGCGTACCCATAAGCAAGGCTAAATTAGAACTTCTCAGAGTGAAGTAACCTGCATTGGTTTCTCGTAAAACTCCTAATCCGACCATTTCTTCTAGTAAAGCAAGGATTTCATCTTCTGATGACCTTCCCGCGAATCCTTCAGACCACCAAGACAAGACTTGCTCGCAAATCCAAGATACAGAAAACCCATCCTCCATGCCTGTTTCATTCTCCTGAGAGCCATCAGCAATCGAGTAGGCAATTACCTCGTAGCGCGGATCGAGTCCCAGAGTCAACTTAAAGCGATCGCGAATATTATTGCGAAGGTCTTGACTTTGATAAGCTTCTTCTACATGGCGAGAAGTAATCACGTAAGGCGGACTAATTTTAGGATCAAAAGTAGGCACATCTGGGTTAGTAATGTGCTTGAGTAACTGCTCGCAATAGAGTTGAATCAAGCTCGGATAATAGTTAGTCTGCCAAAGAATGCGCGGGATTAAATCAAGTGATTCAAAACGATAGCCAAGACTAGCCAGCGGACGTTCTACCAATGCTGTTGCCGATCGCATTTCACCATTATTCAGCAGAGGCCCAATGCAGATGGGTGCGCCAAAGTGAGCCAGCGGATGGTTTGCTTGTCTAGTGGTTCTCAGAACGTTGTGCAATCCGGCAAAGACTACCTTAAAACGTCGGTTAGTTTCCGTCATTAATTTTCTGAACTCATCGCAGCGCGGGAAATCCTCCTTACCATCGGCTTCCAGGAAATTATCTGCCTCATCCAACAACAGCAAAAAGCGCCGCTGCTTGTCGAATTCCAGCCAACTTTTAATCCGCTGCAAGCTGCTTTCGCGGACTGAATTGCGCCGGTTGGTATCGGGAATTTGCAATTTATCCAATTCTTCGTTTAGTAGATGCCAAATCTTATCTAACAGTTGCTTGCGCCCAATTTCTTTGATATCCAAAAATAGGGCGTTCCTTCCCACCTCGGTTGCGTGAAAAGTCCGGTGTACATACTTAAGCAAAACCGTTTTACCTAACTGGCGCCCTCCATAAATTAAACAAGAACCTTCTGGATCGATTATGGATTTCCGTTCTCGTTCTCGCCCGTAAAACATCTCAGGCGGAACCTCTCCTGCTGCGGTTTTATAAGGTTCTAGGTAAGTAAAGGGTAAGGTACAGTCAAACAAGACAGGTAGGCGTGTTTTTTGTTCTCCGCAAAGGTAGAGCATCAGCAGATCATCTATAACAATGAAAGTGCTCCGACGCTGCCGACACAAATCAGCCAAATCTCGGCGTCTCTTTACGGTCATTCGCCGAAAATAAAAGACGAATACTGGAGAACCCAGAGCAGTTTCTCCAACCGCATTCAGGATATCCTGTTCGTTTGGTATATCCCATAGGCAAAGAATCCGGTAATGACCGTTGGCGGCTGAACCATAGGCAGACACAGGACAGCGATTTTGGTCAAATATCGGCTCGGCATTAACGTCAATCCAGGTATATTGTCCTGATTTTTTAAATGTAAGAGATTTTAGGTTAAAACCGAGGTTGCTGAGAATTTGATGAGCATCTTTCTCTGTGGCTTGATTCCTTCCCTTGGCTGCCAACCAAGTGTCGAGCATTTCAGCGGCTTTTTTGGCTTGGGCACCCTGCGGCATCTGGATTTTGGCGATATTTTTGCCTTTGGAAATGTCTGCAATTAGCTCTTGCTTTTTGTAATCCTTAAGCACTTTTTCGATCGCAGTATACTTATCATGCTCGAAGAAGTCTTTAAAAGCATCTCTCTTTTCCTCTGGTTCAGGAAGCGATCGCCCTTTTTGCAGCATAGATATATATTCATTAGCCGTCAGAATATCGCCTTGCTCCAATACACTACAAATTCTGGTACGATCGGCATCTGCTATACCTGTTTGCTGAAGACTCTCTAATTGCTCCGACACTCGATCGATCTGTTCCTGGCGCTTGGCGCTAATTGCTTCACCGATCGCCCGAAGCAGCTCAATCTTTTCGGAAAACCGCCTAGTTGTTTCCAGAGCCTTTTTAATGCTTTCAATCTGTGCTGCATAAGCAGTTCTATCTGTTTCTCTTAGTAAACCGAAAGCTACGGCACTTTCAAGCTGTTTGCTAGTAGTCTCGACCTGCTCGTGCAAAAAAGATTTACACTCTTTAATCCGATAATTTCGTTCGTTTTTTAGCTGAGCGAGGTCTAAATTTAGTTCTGGGTTGTGTTCGAGATATTCGATAATTTTCGCCGTAGCTTCGTGATTTCCGACAGCTTGTGAACTACAGAGATAACTGTGCATATCGAATGCTTGTTGCCAATCCCAAATATCATTTTTAACCAACTCCAAAATTCCATTTATACCCGGTTCAGGATTAGCGATATCCAGTGCCCAGTCATCGTTGATAGGGAGAGACGGCATTCTTAACATATCCGCGTGCAGGATATGTCTTGGGTAAGGTTCTGCGATTGGCAATTCACTATCTGGATCGAAGATATTGCCGATGTCTTTCACAGCTTTTCGGCAACAGGCGATACCAGCTAAAATAAGCACGGGAGGTTTTGTCGCCTCACAGGTATCCAATTCTTTAAGAACAGTATCTTGAAGCTGATCAATATCTTGTTTTAACTGTTTGGTTTCTTTCTGAAGATAATCGTCTCTTTGATCTAAACACGATTCCTGAATCTCAATCCACTTTCGCACTAAATCAACAGGTTCACGAACGCGCTCGCGAAACTGAATCAGAGCTTTCCCCATCATGGCATCACTGCGACTGCGGCGAATTTTACGGTCTGTCTTATCAACTTCAGAGTCTATCTGCGATTCGTCTGACAATCGGTAGACTTCCTGCTTGAGTGCTGAAAGTTTACTCAAATCTTGTTCAAGCACAGGAAATACTAAAGAGTGAATCAGTTTTTCAGGCTTCAACCAATCCTGCCAAACCTTCTTCGCCGGCGGGTAAATCATATCTTTTTTCTGTGCTTGAAACCACCAAGATTTGATGTTTTGATGCAAATCGTCCAAAGATTTTTTTATGTCTGCCTGATCTTTGGCTTTCTTGATGGCTTTGATATCCAGCGCCCGCTGCCCATCGCCGTGTCGGGCGATTATTTGGCAATAATCGTACAGTTTTTCAAGTCCAGCTTTACCGAACTGAAGCTGCTGGAGAAGGTGCTTCGCACCAGTATTTGGCGCTAGCAAAGACGGGCGCAGTGCTGCTGCTGCCAAGAGCAAGCTTGCAGCTTGAGTCCATTCACTTTTATCTGGTAATACATAGCTTTCGCTGTAATCGGTGAAGTCATCTTTAAGCAGATTTGCCAGTTGTCCAGAGCCTATGTCATAGCGCAGGTTTTTTCCCAGCAATACTGCTCGAATTAACTGCGGTGGCAAGTGCGGATAAAAGTGGGGATATTGTTTTTCTAAGCAGCGAGCTAAATGAAAGGCAAGGCTGAGTTTGTCTTCAAAAATTAGCCGCCAAACTAAGTCGCGCAAAACTGCTGGACGTTCTCGATCAGTGCCGTCCAAGATGGATTGAGCGATTTTTTGAGCGGTATCGTCGGGCGAGAAGCAGTAAAGAGGCTGTTTTTCTTCTCTTTTTTTATCCCCCTGCTTTTCAACTTCTTTCCCTTGTTTATTTTCAGAATTTGGCTGATTTATCTGAATTGCGGTTGGCGATTCTATTGGTGGAATATCGGGGAAATTTTCAGGGGTGGGCGGCGCGTTCGTATCCTCTGTGAATACCGCGTTCAACTCTGCTACAGCAGGTTGTTCGACAATAAGCACCGTTTTAGATTCCGACTCCTCAGCTAAGAAAGTTTCCTTTAAGTTATTATTAATAGAAACAGCAGGTAAATCTGGTATTGCTTCCGCCTGGATCATCAGTTTTCCTCTTACTGCTGCCATCGCCAGAGTTCTTCCAAATGATTCTGCTACGACATCCTGTAAGGAAGCCAAACCCTCGTCATCTGCTGCTTCCCATTCTGCAATTAGTGTTAGCAGTTGGGAGAATGGATGATTACCGTCAGCCAAGAGTTGGGTGTCGGGATGCAAGTCAGACTCCTGCGATTCGGAGATGGCGCGTTGAAGTTCGCGGGCTGTTTCCTGACATTCCAGCAATGATTGAAAATTGCTCTCTACTCGATGGGCGATCGCCAAAATGCGCTCCAAAACCCTCAAAGCAGAGTCGCGGACAAGAGCGATCGCACTTTTTTGCTTTTCCGCCAAATCCACACGGTCAAGTACAGATTTGATATCCGCTAAAGAACCAATTTCCTCAGCTTGCAGCATTGGCGATACTGCCAAAGATTCAGCCAGTTCTAGCACATTGTCGCGAAGCTGAATAAAGTTTTTACGGGACTCGTCAAGTTCTTGAATAAGTTTTTGAGATATAGGTATACCAGGGTCAAGCAACTTTCGACTCGCCTCTGATACTCGTTTCTCCAGTTGGCAAAAAACCTGCTCCAGTTCCGCGAGTTGTTTCAGTAAGTCTGCTGAATTTTGTACCATCGGTTTAATCACTCCTTTCAAGTTATTTTCTGTCAGTTCGGCAATGTGGAAATTATGCTCATTATTTGCATAATTGAAATTATTTTCACTTTCATCGGCCCTCGACAGGTAAGTCTGAGCCAACGTTGCTTGTTCTATATTTGATTTGTCTATGAAATTGTTAAAATAAATTAATGGTTCGGTCATATTAGCTGTATCAACTATTTTATCACCAACTGGCTCCTGTAAGAAAGTGTCGCCGCTGCGAGACAAGTTTTCTGGAATGTTGAAGTGTCTGGGCTGCATCGGTTGGGCGATCGGTCTTTTTGTCTGAGTTTCGTAAATTGCTGTCGGGCGAATACATTCTTTTAAAATGCTGTTACGGTTGGGATGGCGCAATCTTAGTAAAGCCTTAGCCTCAATTTGTCGAATCCGCTCGCGGGTAAGATTAAATATATTGCCGATTTCCTGTAGACTTTTCTCGCGGCCATCATCCAATCCGAATCGCATCCGAATAATGTCACGTTGTCGAGGGGCCAGAGTATCTAAAACGCTTTCTAAATCTTCGGCGAACAAATTTTTAGATGCTTTTTCTTCTGGTGTTTCTCCATCGAATTCAATCAAGTCTCCCAATGTACAGTCTTCATAATCCCCCATTTTAGTATCTAAGGAAATGATAGATTTAGCAGATTTAATAACCAATCGCAATTTGGCAATTGTTATCTCCATTTTAGTAGCGATTTCTTCTTCGGTAGGCTGGCGACTGATTTCTTCAGAAAGCTGTTTGGTAGTTTTCTTAATCTGCGAAATAGTTTTATAAACGTCAACTGGTAGGCGGATAATCCGCGATCGATCGGCAATAGCCCGCGTAATTGCCTGACGAATCCACCAATATGCGTGGGTGGAAAACCTGGTTCCCATCGTGCAATCAAACTTTTCTACAGCCTTGATTAAACCGAGATTTCCCTCCTGAATCAAGTCTAATAAATCCAGCCCTCGATTTTGATATTTTTTAGCAATTGAGACTACCAGCCGCAAGTTAGACTCTACCATTTTGTCTTTAGCTTTTCGGCTGCCCTCTAATTCTAACTCAGCAATTTTTCGAGCTAATTCAATCTCTTCCTCAGCTTTGAGCATGGGAATTCGACCGATTTCTTGCAGGTAAGCGCGAAGTGAATCTTGCCGCGGAGGATCTTTTTTAAATTTTATGCTGTCAGGAATGGTTTTATGCCAAGCTTCATGAAACTTGTCAAAGTTGCTAAAGCTGTGATTTTTATGCAACTCTGCCAAGGAAATATCGAAGAGAGTTTTTAAATGGGAGTTTGTAGGACTGTCGAATGGGATATCTTTAATATGTTTAACTTTTTCTAATACATCTTTAGATTCATTGCCTTTGTTTGGGCGGCGGTTTATCATGGAGAAAGTCAGAGTTTCTCCCTGCTGAAAAATAACGATCGCCGGCATCGGTAAAATTTTATTAATCTCGCGGACAATCCCGTCAAGTTGTTCGATAGTGTACGCGCCCCTCCGCAGTGCGATCGCGAAAAACAAGTAGGAGTAAATCAAAAACGTATTTTCTCCCTTAGCTCTTGTCTCCAAGGATAATTTTAGCTGGTCATTACCCGCAATTTCATCCCAAGTGAGCTGAAATAAAAAATCAACAGTCAGCCATTCATTTAAGAGAGCTTTTTGGTGATTTAGCTTTTTATCATTATCAAAATGGGCAATAAAATTATCCGAACTATTAGGAACGAGGTCAGAAAGTTTATCACTACGGTAGCCAAGAACCGAGAACAAATTACGGGCGTTATCGGCAATGTTTCCCTTGGCAAAACTACTTAAAGCTTGGTTAATAGATACTTTGGCTTGTTGTTCGCTGCCGTTCATTTAATCACCAGCCAGGTAATCAGTTCAAAATCAGTTGTTGCTTTAACCTGATGCGCTTGCTCAACCAACACAGCACTGCGGCTAGACAGCAAATTTCCGATGAGCCGCTTGTTGTAAATACCTGCAATTGAATCAACCGCCCGCTTAAGCAAATCGTTATATAAACTCATATCAAATCCGTTATTAGTTTGTCTATCAAACAAGTTGCACAACTCTTCGTAGGGAACAGTACACCCCGCGCACAGCAACTGATATATTTCAAGTATTTGTTTGGGTTGAGCAAAAGTTAATCGCACTTCCTTATTTTCTCGAACGTAAACTAAAAAGTATGGTTGCAGCGGGTTGACGGTTTTATTATCAAGACAATCGCCTTTTTGTTTGAGGCAAAAAATTATGCCCGGAGCAATTATCGGGTACTCCGAGTTAGTTGGAACTACTGCATAGAGTCCTAAAGGGGCATCTTGCAGTAGTTTGCGGTTGCTCTCAATGTATTTGGCTAGTTCCATTCGGAAATCATCGAGAGTGAATTCCGTGAGAGTTACACTCTCGGTGAAATCTTCGAGATCCAGCACCTCATCTTTCAATCGCAGCAACTGCTTGTCGCGGTATTTCAAATCACTCTCAATCAGTTCTTTAATTTCCTTGGCCTCCAGCAGGTTATCTTCAAATGTACCAGCCATGTCCGCTAAAGCCATCCGTGCTTCTACTCGATTTTTCAGATTGATGTACTGATCCAAGTCCTCTGTCGGCCAAAAATTAATTAATTGTACGGTGTGGTTGGGGCTGCCGATGCGATCGCACCTGCCGAACCGCTGGATAATTCGGACTGGGTTCCAGTGTATGTCGTAGTTAATTAGATAATCGCAATCTTGTAAATTTTGCCCTTCGGAAATACAATCTGTGGCAATTAATAGGTCAATCTCACCGTCTTGCTGCATAGATGGCATTTGAGCGCGTTTCTTGGCGAAAGGGGAAAAATTTGTCAGGACGTGATCGAACTGATTTTTGCCAAAAGTAGTCTTATTTGCCGCCGAACCACCAGTCACCAAAGCCAGGTTAATTTTTAATTCTAATGTTGCCCACTCCCGCAATGCTTCGTAGAGATAAACTGCCGTATCAGCAAACGCAGTAAAGACTAAAACCTTGCGATTTGGTTTGCCATTTTTGTTAGTTGTAGGATGTTTGACTTTCTCGGCGATCAGTTCTTTTAAGTTAGCAAGCTTGGCATCTCGTTCAACAGAAATGCTTTTGGCAGAATTATAAATTTTTGCAAGCTGTTCCTTGTCGCGTTTCAGGTCTTTTAACCACGTTTCGACATCGAGGTGCGCCATTTGGCGTTGCTGATTTACGGTATGAACGGCTAAATATGCAAATCATAAAAACCATTGTCCACAAAGCTTCTGGATTTTTGCCTAATTCTTTTTCATACCCTGATTAAGCAACGCCGTGCGCCATTTTAACTTTTAGCTTGCCAACCTCCCAGGCTGAGCTTAAATCCTCGTCTTCTTCTTCTTTGATCTCTAAATCATTGAAATCAATTTCTGCGTTCTCGTCTTGGCACTTCTTGAACCATTCAAGTCGCTCTTGCAACTCCGATATCTTGTCAATAGTCCGCTGCATTGTGATAGCGAAGGAATTCACCGAACTTTCCAGCCGTTTCAAGAAATTGACCTTCATCATGCCGATTAGAGAGCGTTCGCGATCGCTCTGTCTGAAATTTTGCACTCCTTTATTTTCATACACCGATCGGTATGGGGACAGGACATATTTTGAAGGGTTGAACAGGGAGAGTTGATACTTAGAAATTTCGCTGTTGAGCTGTTCGTAGGACATGAACTTACCCTCTCGGTCAATCTCAGAAAATACGGAGATGGGTTTGAGCCGTTCTGGAAAGCCGCCTAATTGGGCGATCGCATCTTTATAGTATTTTTGGATGTGCTTGCGCGATCGGGCGATCGTCAGTTCGTCAAGCAATTTGAAGAAAGCAGAACTTAGTTCTTCCAGCAGTTCGCTAGTTTTGCGTTCCCGACTTTTCTTAGCCCACTTGGTAAATCTCCCCTGAGCATCAGCTAGTGTATCGCGCAAACTGGCAATTCCCAGCGATTCGCGAAACGCAGCGTCGCCACCTTCTGTGATAAAATAAAGTTGATTCCGCAAATCCTTTAAATCATTGTTAACCGGAGTTGCTGATAAGAGTAGCACCTGAGTTTTGACACCGCTCTTGATAATATCATCCATCAGCCTTTCGTAACGACTCTTTCTAATTAGATTGCCAGATTCGTCCCGTTTACTCTTGATGTTGTTGCGGAAATTGTGGGATTCGTCAATAACTACCAAGTCATAGTTTCCCCAATTAATTGTTTCTAACTTAATGTCCCCAGACAAACCGGAATCCCGGCTCAAGTCGGTGTGAGATAGGACTGTATAGTTAAAGCGGTCTTTAACCAAAGGATTGAGATCGCTATTGTTCTGTGCTAGATATACAGTCCAATTCTCGCGGAGTTTTTTGGGACACAGAACCAAAACTTTTTCATTGCGAAGTTCAAAATATTTAATAACCGCTAGAGCTTCAAATGTTTTACCTAAACCAACACTGTCAGCAATAATACACCCGTTATATCGTCGGATTTTATTGATGGCTGCTTTAACTCCGTCTTTTTGAAATTCAAATAAAGCTTTCCAGATTTCTGTATCAAATAGGTGTAGCTGTTCGCTGAGAAGATCGCTTTTTTCTAGGTCATCTAGGAAGGTCTCGAAGATATGAAACAGAGTTTTGTAGTAGATAAACTCAGGAGAATTATTCTGGTAAAGTTGCTCTAGGTACAGCAGCACATCTTGTTTGACATCTTCGATTAGTTCGGCATCATTCCAGAGTTCATCAAACCAGGCTTTAAGGTCACGGGTATCGCGTTTACTATCTACTTCTAAATTGAGTTCAATATTGTTATATTTCGTACCTAATCCCAGTCCCCGCACGGTAAAATTAGAACTTCCCATAATAGCATTTTCAGTTCCGTTATGAGCACTGTGATACATTTTGCCGTGCAGTAAATTAGATTGCTTGACCGACCGTATCTGTACTTTTTTCTCAATCCATTCTGCACATTCTTTTGCAACCCGCTTTTGCTCCAACCGATTCTGTAACTGCAAGCCCTGATCCTCAATTTGGAAAGCCTTTTTATCAGTTTTACTGGGGTCAAGGGACTTGATGAAGCGCGGTTCGCCAAAGAGAAATTTCAAGCTTTTAATACCTAGAAGTTGTTCCTTCAAAGCATCAAAGGCATAAATTGTAAAGTAAGCAGAAACAATTGACAAGGTTGAGTTTGCCTCGACCTTGGCTTTCAAAAAATCGCCCACAGTGCCGCGGTGGCGGTTGTCTCTAATTGCCGACTTTGGGATAGAAGAATCATGCTGTGACATACCCTACCTTTATGCGCTTGTTGCACCTGGCTATATTCTATAGCAGTTTTTAAGGCAGTGAGGTAGGTGCCCTTCAATTCAGATTGGGACTTGATCGCGATCAAGTCCCTATAACGCTTGAAATCTAGTAGTTTGTAGGTGCGTATGGGGCAGAATGTGATGATGAGACACTAATAAACTTCCCGCTGACGCACCCTACAATAACAGTGATTTGTAGGAGGACTACAGTCCTCACTACAAACAGCGGACATGATACAATGACTGCGTTTATTCAATTGCTTGAATGCACTCAGGACTGTCTTTGCTGGAACTGTTGACGATCGCACTTACGGCCTTTGCTGTCATGGCTGTGGCAGCATACGGCTTTAACAGCGGCAAAACTTCCTGAGCACTGTTAACAGCAGGATCGAGCCACTTTTCCCAGGCGCACTCAGGGAGAATCACCGGCATTCGATCGTGCACTGGCTGCACTGTTTCGTTAGCAGCGGTAGTAATTATAGTGCAAGATACAATGTTTTCTGCTTCGGGAGATTGCCAATTTTCCCACAAACCCGCAAAAGCAAAAAGTTCGCCCTCCGCCATTTGAAAATAGTAAGGCTGTTTGTGCTTTCCCTGGGGTAGCCATTCGTAGAAACCGTCAGCAACTATCAAACATCGCCTGTGCTTGATGGCGCTGCGAAAAGCAGGTTTTTCGGCTACAGTTTCCGATCGCGCATTAATCATCTTACTGCCTATTTTCAGATCCTTTGCCCAACTCGGAATCAAGCCCCAGCGCATAAATTGGAACTGTCGCTGCATTTGCTGGGGAGAAACTGTAACTGTCGCCACTGATTGAGTTGGGGCGATATTGTATCGCAGTTTGATATCGGGAACTTCCGACAGTTTGAAGAATTCGGCGATGATTTGCGCTGAAGTATTTAAAGTGAATCGTCCGCACATAATTTATAGTTGGTACATCTCCAGATTTCCCCCATTTCCCCTTGAGAATCAACTCCGCAAACGGCCCGATCGCAAAATGCTAAGAATTAACCAAAAACCCAAAAAACTAGCCGCCCCAAACAAACCATTGCTCAAAAAAGATAGCTGAGCAGTTTGTGCATTAGAAGAAATAATTGCCGCCCCCACAATCAGCGAACCTACAACAATACTAAAAGAAAGCCGATTCGCAGAATCCCCCAAAGTGCGGCGCAACGGATCGAGTTCTTTTATGCTCAAGTTCCACTTCAAAGTCTCCGAAGTAACCCTGTCTAAAAGCACTTCCACCTGTCGCGGAGATTGCAAAGATAAGCTTTTCAGATCCAGAGCTGTTCTCAACAGAGCTTGTATCGGGTCATCTCCCAATAACTGACGCCGAAACATATCAGTCATCAGCGGTTTCACCTGCTCTATAATATTGAATCTGGGATTAAAAGAACGCGCCAATCCTTCCAAATTAGCTAGAGTTTTTGCATACAAACCGAGATTGCTGGGTAGCCTAATTTTATTGTTTCTGGTAATTTCCAGTACCTCATAAAATATTTCCGATAAGTTCATTTGCGACAAGCTAATATTGTAATACTTTCGCAGCATTCTAGCCAAATCATTCTCTAGATTAGCCAAACTTGTAGGCTGAGCAAATTCTGCCATTTGCAATGTTAATTGAGCGCAGCGCTGAGCGTCTAAATCGACAATTGACAGTAACATTTCTGTCAAATTCTGCTGTGTGCGCGGGTCTAATCTGCCGACCATGCCGCAGTCTAGCAGGGCAATCCGACCGTCTCTGAGATAAAATAAATTGCCTGGATGCGGGTCTGCGTGAAAGAATCCGTCGATATACAACTGCTGGAAGAAAACGCGGCAAAGCAGGGTTGTAATTGCTTCGCGTTCGGCATTTATATCTCCTTTGTGGCCAATTCCTTGCAAATCGCCTAACAAAATCGGCACTCCATTCAGCCATTCCATTACTAAGAGTTTTTTTGTAGTCAACTCCCAGTTAATTTCTGGTAGAACAACTTGTTTTGGGTCGAACCATTTACTTTTAGATAAATTGCGGCGCAGTTCGTCGGTGTAGCTGGCTTCTTGAATGAAGTCTAGTTCTGCGCGCAGGGCGATCGCAAATTCTTCGGCTAAGGCGACAATATCGTATTGTTGACCGAAGTCTGTGAGCATGACAAGTTCTGCTAAACCTCGGAGCACGGCGATGTCTTGTTCGATGACAATATCAATACCGGGGCGCTGAACTTTGAGGGCGACTTCGCGGCCGTCTTTTAAGGTAGCTTTGTGGGTTTGGGCGATCGACCCTGCGGCGATCGCCTGAGTGTTAAATTTAGCGAAGGTATCTTCGAGAGATTGTTTGAGTTCCTTGCGGACAATAAATTCTACTTCCGACCAGGGTACGGGCGGAACTTCCGCTTGTAGCGTCGAGAGGGTTTCGATGTAGGCGGCGGGTAAAAGGTCGGGACGGGTACTCAGCAATTGTCCCAATTTCACAAAAACTGGGCCTAATTCGACGAGGATGTTGCGCAGAACAGCGGGAGTTGGGAGGCTGGGCGCGTCGGTTTTGCGGCCGGTTAGGAGGCTTTTCATGTAGTCCCAACCGTTGCGGAAGACGACCTCTAGGATTTCTCCTTTGCGAGAAGTGTTTTGAACTAGGCTGAACAAGGGGCCTCCGGGTCGATCGGGTTTAAGGGCAATATAACTCTAGGATAGCGCTGTTAACCGGGCTGACGAGTGTCTTGGGGAATAAATTGGGGGAAAGGGTGCGATCGAATTTTGGGATGTGGGGGCGAGCGGTTGTAGATAGTTTTCCCCATTAAATGCGCTCTTTTTATGAAAGTCCAGACTAAAATTGCACAGGCGATGTGATTTGTTTGAATTCTGGCTTTCCGACATTGACAAGGTTCAGTAGCTGTTAATTGTTTGAGTTTGCGATAAATTGTTAAAATTTTTTAACGTTGACTACAAACTTTTCTTACATCAGTTGTTTCACTTTGATTTAAGTCATCAGTTGCCATATATTCCGGGAAATTTGGTATAAACAGTAACGCGGAAAAGTTTCACTTTTAGCTTGTAGCTGCGCTGTCTTCGCTCTCTTTCGCCAAGACAGTGCAACCACAAACCTTAGTTAAATCGGTCAGCCCTTGTAAATCCTGACCACATAGGATCTGTGTTTGCCTTTAGCGATCGCTAATGCTGCCAACTAATCCTCTACCCAATTGAGTAACCCAAGAGAAGTAACAGCTCCAAAAAAGTGCGCTCCAATCAGATTCACGTTTGCCATTGTCACAAAAATATCTAAGGAACGAATCACATTTTCTGGCGCATAAGCGGCCATCGCTTGCGGTTGACTAAGAGTTTTCGCTAGGACTACAGCAACTGTTTCTTCAGAAGCGACAAACGCGATCAATACCCCCACCAAACTAGAAATTAATCCAATTTGTAAGGTTTTAGTAATATGTTCTTTGCTGGGATATACTTGGGAATTTTCGGCGTGCAAAAGTCTGCCTAAAAGCCTATAGCGAAAATCCCAAAAAATTCTAAAGCACAGCAATAAAAGGCCGACTATCGCTAAAACTATCCCGAAACCAATACCTGCATTATTATTGGTTTGTTCACTCATGTTGCGACCCAACATAGCAAATACTAAAACAATGCCGGAAACAGCACCCAAGAATAACTGTATCCAGAAGCTAACTCGACTGAACAAGCGAAAAGTTGTGACGAATTCGGTGTTCGTCAGCGGTTGTGACAAGGATTCTGGTTGATTCATTATATACACCTTATTGCTGAATTGATCGTCAAAATAAACGAGGCAAGAAAGAGATTCTGCTTGTCTTGCTGGCGCAAGCGACCACCTTGTGGCTAGCTATTAGACTTCTCCTGAAAACTCAGTTCAGCACAGGCAGGATGCCTGATATTTTAGAACTGATTTGGGCAATTTCCGGTAAATAAAAGGTTGAACTCAACACAGCCACTGCCGTTGTGGTTGATTCCATTTTCCTAATATCCTCCTCTGAACCATCAACTTCTTGCGACAATGGCAATTTAGAATCTTAAAAATAGACTTAAGTAAAAGGTCTATTGTCCCTGTTCAACATTTCAAAATGTTGCTTCTCTCTCTATTTAATCTAACTAGCCAAACTTTGCCATCTGTCTAATGCCATAAAAAAATATCCATCTGATGGAAGATGATTGAGGAAAAACTTATGATATTGCTTTCAGTTAAGTGCGATCGCTCGGACGATTGGCAATAGATGCTTAATTCCCAACTGCCGCAAGGGGGCGCATCCATTCTTACAACGTCTTGAAGGCAATTTTCTCACAGCTATCATTATGAAAAAGCAGGTATCTTTTCTTCCCGCTTACACCTTAGATCTCTTGACAGCATTCGGATTTTTATTAGGTTTTTTGGGAGGATTTTTAGCGCTGCCAATTCTAATTGTTATTCAAACTTGGGTTAAAAAAAATTAATTAAAGATATACTAGACGGCTGACAGACTACTCCATGATGCCAGCCATTATATAGCCCATAAACCTATATTTGTCAAGCCCCAAAAAGGTGAAAATTATCAATTAATCTGCCGTTGACACTCCCGCTCCAGACAGATAAAAAACATTTCTAAACAAGCTAATCTTTAAATCAATAAATAATAACATAAATTATTGGTTTAATAACTCCGTTAACTGGAAAGGAATGCACTATTGCCTATGGCAGCAGTCGTTAACAACTACATTGTCAAAAAATATGAAACCGCAGAACTCACCCACCGACAGCATTCAACAGTCAATTCGACGGACAGCTTCTCATCCCTGGTTTGAGCGGCTGGCAAGATTGGGATATGCTTCCAAAGGCTTAGTTTACTTTATTGTCGGTTTTCTAGCAGCACAAGCAGCCTTTAGTATGGGCGGCAGGACAACCGATACTAGCGGTGCATTATCAGAAATTGTTAACCAACCCTTCGGTAAATTTCTGCTATTTCTTGTAACGATTGGCATTATTGGTTATTTCCTTTGGCGTATGGTTCAGACAATTATCGACCCAGAACACCAAGGACAAAAAATGGATGCCAAGCGAATTGCCCAACGCATTGGCTACGCCTTCAGTGCTTTAGCTTACGCAGGTTTGGCTTTAACGGCTGTAAAACTGATAATGGGTTCGGGCGGTGGTAAAAAGGATACAACCGAAGATTTGACAGCCCAACTTTTAGCGCAACCATTTGGACAATGGCTGGTAGGATTGGCGGGATCAATTGTTATTGGTGTAGGTTTTTCTTATTTCTACGAAGCATATAAAGCCAAATTCCGCCACCATTTCAAGCTAGATGAAATGAGCCAAAACGAGCTAACTTGGGCGACACGGTTGGGTCGATTTGGAATTGCTGCCCGTGGGATTGTTTTCGTTATAATCGGTCTTTTCTTTATTCAAGCAGCAAGGCTATCGGATGCCAGTCAAACGAAGGGATTGGGCGAGGTGTTGGCAATTCTGGGAAAACAGCCTTTTAGTCCAGTGATTTTGGGTATAGTACCTTTGGGTTTAATTGCCTATGGCATCTACTCGGTAATTGAAGCTCGCTATCGGAAAATTTTGCGCTCATAAGCTGGCCCGTTATACAGAGAGTTATGAATTTTGAGTACAACAATTTTTGTGCATTACAGGACTTAGGGAGGCACACTACATATAGTTTGCCGAAAAAGGGTGATGGGGTTGGGTTCTCGCCCGCGTTTTTTTTGCAATAAGCATGGGTTTTATGTAGTCCTAACCGTTACGGAAGAAGACTTCTAGGATTTCTCCTTTGCGAGAATTGTTTTGAACTAGGCTGAACAAGGGGCCTCCTGGTCGATCGACTTTGCTAGCAATATAACTACTAGCATAGGGCTGTTAACCAAGCTGACCAGTGTCTTGAGGAATAACTTGGGGGGAATAGCGGGAATGGGCGCGAGAGCTTTGGGGTGTGGGGGCGATTCCCTACCGAATAGCTGCGCCGCGCGTGCTTTTGCTATTACTCCTGATGGTATTATAGACTTTATGGTCTAGATTTTTTATGCATAGTATGTTATCGAAAAGCATGAATCGGGGCTTAATCGGGTTGGCTCTTAATTAATTTATTCTCCTACAAATTACGTTTACTTATGAGTATTGAACTTGTATCGGCTAACATTAAAAACTTTAGGAGCTTAGGCGATCTTACGTTAAATTTTAAAGATTTAACGATTTTAGTGGGCTGTAACTCTAGCGGAAAGTCTAACTCTCTACAGGCATTATCGATTCTCAGTCAGATGGTAACAGTTGGTTCTCCCCCCCCTGTGGAGTTTATGCAAAGATTCTTGAGATTTGGGGGAAATCAAGATATTACTTTTTCTATTACTGTCAAACAAGCTAAGAAAACAGCCGAGTATACTGTATCTATGTCTCTACAAGAAGGAAAATTTTTTTATTCGCGCGAGCAACTTTTGATAGGTAAGCATAAAGTAATAGAATCAAAAAATGGCGAGGGTACAGTGCGAGATGAAAAAGGAAGAAATTCTCAGAGATATCAATCTAAAGCTGGCAACTTAGCCTTAAAGTCTGCCGGTGATTTTGGAGACAGACCATTTACGGCTAAACTTGCAGAATTTATCATAAATTGGGACTTCTACGATTTAGATCCTAAGTCGATGAGAGGTAGTCCTATGTTTGTAATTGGCGACAATATTGTAATGAACAGAGAAAATATTCCCAGTCTGGGTAGCACAGGTATGGAAATTCAAGATGTTTTACAATACTGGGCTGAGAACGATCGAGAAAAGTTTGAATTAGTTAGTCAAGAACTTAATGATTGTCTGGGTATAAGCTTAAAGTTAGTGGACGAAGAAGGAGAGAAAATAATTAAAGTATTGGAAAAAGGTAGTTTAGAGATTCCTTTGTCCAATATGTCAGATGGCACTCTCCGAATTATGGCTTATTATGTGTTACTTCATCAAGATCAGCTACCTACACTGATTGGGATTGAAGAACCTGAACGCAATCTTCATCCAGGACTGCTAAGAGAGGTTGCATCTGTAGTAAAAAGACTGTCTCAAAAAACACAGGTAATTATTACCACTCATAGTTCCCAGTTACTTGATTGTTTCAATTTGGATGAAATAAACTCAGATGTTTCTGTACTACTTCTAAGCAAAACAGATGACGTTGGAACACAAGCTTTTCCCGTAGATGAGTTAGGGAAGTGTCGGGATGATTTATCTGAATGGATGAGAGACTTTGGAGTAGGTAGTGCAATTTATCACAGTCATCTACTACAAGGAATTTTAGAACAATAGTATGAGTAATATTCTTATCTGGGCTCCAGAGTCAGATTTTGATAGTAAAACTGTTTGCTGTATAGCTAAGAAGATTGTTAAATACTATGACTCCAATATAACTGTTTTGGATAGTTCTAAAATAGCTTTTAATCAAGCTATCAAAAAAACAGGAGGTGATGGGCTAAAAAAGGCAGTTGATATTTATCTTATAAACAACGAAATAGTGATATTTTTACTTGATGCAGATGGTGTACAATCTCAAGCTCAACGATTGCAAGAACCTAATTCTCTAATTAATAGAATCAATAGAGTTGTAGCACAATCTCAAGGGAAATGTTTGTTAATACTTATACGTCAAGAATTAGAAGCTTGGCTATTAGTTGACTGTCTTGGCATTTGTTGCTACTTTACAAAAAATCTCGGAACTAGAACCGATCCGAAATGGGAAAAGTTTGCTAATAAATATCAAAAAGGTCAAACAAATTTGATAGTTGAAGCTGAATCTGGAGGGAAAAATGCTAAGGAGTATTTAGTCAATTTTTCTAAAGATATTGTCAAAAAGATAAATTCTCAACTGAAAGATAAAGATTTAAAAAAACAGCAATATTCTGAGAATGAGTCAGATAAAGTTGCCGAGAAACTAGAGATTACCGATCAAACGATCGCCCGAAATAACTCATTAAGTGAATTTGCTCAACATTTTAAGAAGAAAGTAGATTCTAATGAATAAGTGGGCTTTTAATTTGGTTCCGTCCAGAGGTTGGTAGTAAGAACTTTATTCCTAGGGTTCTTGTTGGATAAGAAAGGACTTCAGTCCTTACTACGCACCTGTTTTTTTAGTAATACGCCCTTTACAACAAATCTTTCAATTTGTCATCTTCTCCCAACACTTTAATCACCTGTTTAATCTCCTGCGTCCTGTCTTTTTTCACAATTAACGTCACATTCCCATCTCTGACAACTACAACATCTTCTAAACCAATCGTGACAATCACTTCATTGTCATCCGCTGCATAAAAAATGCTTTCCTTAGTATCAATTCCGACGTGTTTTGCTAACTCGACATTTGGCTTGTCTCCTTGCAGCAAACGCCCGATCGCATTCCAATCTCCCAAATCGTCCCAACTAAAGCCTACGGGCAGAACACAAGCCTTTTGCGTCTTCTCCATCAGCGCGTAATCGATGCTAATTTTGGGTAATTCGGAGTAAGCAGCGGCACCTTTGGCTTCCAAAGCTGCCATCATTTCCGGTACATAACTTCGCAATTCTGTCAAGACTGTTCCGACTCGAAATACAAAAATTCCGCCGTTCCAACTAAACTTGCCGCTGGCTACAAATTCTTCAGCAGTTGTGCGATCGGGCTTTTCCGTAAATCTAGCCACGCGGTACGCCGGAAAACCGCCAAAAGTGCCAATTTCTTCGCCTTGTTCGATGTAGCCGTAACCAGTGGAAGCATAACTCGGTTTGACTCCCAAAGTGGCGATCGCATCCTGATTCTTCGCCAACTCCGCCGCCGCCTCCAAAGTCTTGATAAACTCCTGCGGTTCCCCAATCCAGTGATCCGCCGGGAAAAAACCAACAACCGCATCCTCACCGTAACGCTTCGCAGTTTCGATAGCAGTCCAAGCCACCGCCGGCGCAGTATCTCGGCCCTCCGGTTCCGCCAGCAAATTCTCAGGAGGTAACAGCGGCAACTGTTCCCGCACTCCATCGGCCAACATTTCCGATGTTACCACCCACAAATCCTCCCAACCATTACCTAATTCCAAAAGTCTTTCCGCAGTAGCTTGTAGCAAACTCTTGCCGCTACCATCAAGACTCAAAAACTGCTTGGGGCGCTGCTTGCGACTCAGAGGCCAGAAACGTTCGCCTTTACCGCCGGCCAGAATCACAGGAATTAAGGTTCTACTCATGGTTTAAAGTTTAAATACTTGATACTATTTTGCCTTGATACCCAGAGGATATTTGTAAAGAATTACTGAGCAAGAATCAGATAAAACGGCGGTTGAAACCCCGTCAGAGTCAAACGTAGGCGTTAGCCTTCCCGAACGGTATTCCGCTTCCGCTCCATTAGGAAGACAAAGTAATTTTAACCACCCACTCTTCAACCCCTCTGAACTCGGGTTTTGTGTGTATAGACGCGGTTTCAACCGCCCGGTCTTTTATTACTTCGACAATTCGACATTGAGTTCGTTCACAACACGGCGTTTAAGCGCTACCGAATTTTCTCTAGGTAGCAAGTCAAACACTTTTCTCAAGGCATCGTCTACCTGTTCAAACGGTATTTGTCCTTTTTCGTTAAAAACTACTTTTCCTGATTGGTCTAGAATGACTGTTTGAGGTACGAATCCTTCGTAATAATGTCCCGGTTCAGTGAGTTTCGGTGAGGGTTTTGGAGGCAAAGAGTCAACGCTTATCGGCATGAGATCTGCCGCGCGACCGTAAAATTCCTGGAGTTGAGAGACGACGATCGCGTATTGCTTGGAGTCCCTGCTGTCGTCAGTGTAAAAAACCAACACTACAGGTTTCTTCCGCTTGAAAGAATCTGTCATCTTGACTTTAGGAGGAACTAGGGAACCGTTGCCGGCGTAGAGGGCATAGATAGTGCCGTCGAAGCGATCGTCTGTGAGAGTTGCGAAGGCTGGTGGCGTGCTGGTGAAAAGTATCAAGCTAAGTGCCAGCGTCACCGTTAACAGACTGGCTGACAAGATTCGCCGCAGCAACCGGATGCCAGAAGCAGCAGTAACAATTAAATTTTTGGACTCGGAAAATATCATAGGTTGTTGGCAGTTGCTGTAGGCTGGCTTCATCAGATGCAAAAACTTTTTTAAGTTTATCAGCAAATGTATGCAAATGTTGTTGAGTAGGTTAAAGTAGTTTCGGATCGGCGATCGCAATTTGCTGATAGAAGACGCTCGCGGTTGAAACCGCGTCTATACAAGCAAAACCTACTCCAAGCAGGTTGAAGAGCGGGTGATTTAAATTACGTTATTCTCTTTAGTCCCTCGCTCTCTCGGACATCGTTTGACGAGAAGCGGTTTCAACCGCCGTCTTATCCCAAGCGTATTGAAATCTAACTGATATCTAAAAACTGACAACAGAGAACTGACAACTTATGATAGCTTTGGTTGACGCACTCCTCGCCCAAACGCCCGCTGCTGATGTTTCCGGGCCCGCTCCACTCAATTTGGTGCAGACGATTGTTTTAGGAATTGTACAGGGATTAACGGAGTTTTTACCTATCAGCAGCAGCGCTCATTTGAAGGTAGTGCCGATCGCCCTGGGATGGGGCGATCCGGGGGTTGCCTATACTGCTATTATTCAGTTGGGCAGCATTGTGGCTGTGCTTTGGTACTTTTGGAAAGACTTGACAACGATAACTTTGGGTGCAGTCAACGCTGTAATGCGGCGTGACTACGAATCCCAAGAGTTTAAAATGGCTTTGGGGATTGCTTTAGGAACAATACCGATAGTCTTTTTTGGGCTGCTAATCAAGATATTGGTTCCCGATTTTGACAAGTCACCGTTGAGGAGTTTGGCCAGCATCGCCATTGCTTCGATCGTCATGTCGCTGCTGTTAGCCATAGCAGAAAAAATTGGCACGCGCGATCGCACTTATGAAAAATTAACCGTCCAAGATGGTATTTTGATGGGATTAGGTCAAGCAATGGCGTTGATTCCGGGGTGTTCGCGATCGGGTTCCACCCTAACAGCAGGATTGTTCATGGGATTAGAGAGAGCCGCCGCCGCACGGTTTTCTTTTTTATTAGGAATTCCGGCAATTACTCTGGCGGGATTAGTGGAATTGAAGGGTGCTGTGGGAGAAGAAATGGGTAATGCTGGAGTTGTGACTTTGGCAGTAGGAACTATTTCGGCGTTTGTATTTTCTTATTTGTCGATCGCATGGCTGATGAAGTTTCTACAAACTCAGAATACTTGGGTGTTTGTATGGTATCGGCTTGCCTTTGGCGTGGCTATTTTGACCGCCCTCGCAGGTGGGCATTGAGAAATAATTAATAGGTGAAATAAGCTTAGCAGGAGCGATTTTAGCCGCTCCTGCCTACAAAATAGCAGCAAACAAGGATAGAATTAAACTATGACCGCACATCAAAAATCCATCATCGACCAATTCACCCGTCAGGCTGTGCCATTCTCTAACTTGTATGGCCACACAAATCAAGAATCTCTAGATTTACTGATGAAAATGGCCAATGTATCTGACAAGGATACAGTTCTAGATGTTGCTTGCGGCCCTGGTATTGTTGCTTGTGCTTTTGCGGCAGTTTCCGATCGCGTTACTGGCATCGATTTAACACCAGCAATGCTAGAACAAGCCCAGATTTTGGCACAGCAAAAAAACTTGACTAATATCTCGTGGTTGCAAGGCGATATCGAGACGCTACCGTTTCCCGATGATAGTTTTTCCGTTGTGCTGAGTCGTTACGCTTTCCATCATCTTTTGCGGCCGGAGGTTGTGCTGTCAGAGATGGTTCGGGTGTGTCGCGCGGGCGATCGCATTTTGATTGCTGACGTAGCAATGCCGCCGGAAAAAGTTGATGCTTACAACTATATTGAGAAGCTGCGCGATCCATCTCACACTCGTGCTTTGACTCTGGAAGAGTTGCCAAAATTAGTCGCGGATGCGAATCTGCAAAATGTCAAGTTGGCATTTTATAAAGTAGAATTGGGACTGGAACAACAATTAGCTGCTTCTTTTCCAAACCCAGGCGATGACGATAAGCTGCGACAAATTTTTAAAGATGATATTGGTGTTGACCGTCTGGGGATTGACGTGCATTTCCAAGGCGATGAAATTCATTATGCGGTTCCCATCGCTGTCATTGTGGGCGAAAAAGCAAAGTGATAATTAACTGGCAAAAGCAATTAAATAATTGATCTAGCAGCAATTTAAATATTGCTGTTAATTCCAACAATCGACTCAACTTAAATCAGAAGCGATCTCATCTCCTGTCAATAGCTCGCAATCAGTAAGGTTCGTAGTGCGGACGACCGTCCACACTACGAACCGAAATGGATGCTTCACTAAGAATTCAAAACTTTAACAAGCTATCCGCTATTATTATCATACACCAAGCAGCACAATTCTATTTTCGCCGAGGCTAAGCGATGTCTACCGAAAAATTAGTTAACTGGCTCGAATCGAACACCGAATTAGGCATATTATCCCGCGAGATTTTACAGGCGATCGCCCTGGAAATGGAAATGGCAACTTTTCCCACGGGATTTCGAGTGGTAATCGAAGATACGCCCGTCACCAATCTCTACATCCTAGAAAGTGGACAAGCCGATCGCTACCGGCGCAAACAACCGGGCTTAATGTGGGGGAGTAGTTTGTTACCGGGGGCGATCGTCAATTTATCAGCCCTCCAACGATCGCAACCGGCAGATAGTCGAATTATTGCCCGTACAGAATGTCAATTTTGGGTAATTAGTGCCTCACGCTGGCGCAGTCTGCTAGAAAGGTATCCACGCATCACCGAAGCCTACGCTCAACGCTTGGCTGCGAAATTAGAGCAGCTAGAAGCACAAATCGCCTACGAAAGAGAGCGTCAAAATGCCCTCCGCACCTATTTAGTACCGAGGGCGAAACGCGGAGTAATTGGGAATAGCCGTTATGCAGTGAAATTGCGCCAACAAATTCGCACAGCATCGAATGACAATCGATCGGTATTAATCTCTGGCGAACCTGGTTTAGAAAAAGATAATTTAGCTGCTTTAATTCATTTCGGTTCCCACCGCCGCAACGAGCCAGTTATTCAGATTAAAAGTGCCTTACTTCAAGCTAATGGAGCGGAATTATTCGGGCGGTTGGGCGGCAAACCGGGGCTGTTGGAATGGTTGGGCGAAGGGACGTTAATTTTCAATGACGTGCAAGAATTACCAGCTCAATTATGCCCCCAAATTCAGCAACTATTAACCGAAGGAACCTATACCCTAGTAGTCAGAGAAGGACAAATACCACCTGCACCGCGTTCTACTAATGCCCGCATCATTTTAATCTCAGAAATTGTGCAACCCAAGCTAGATAAGCTGACACAACACAAGATTAAAGTACCATCTTTGCGGGTGCGAAAAGCAGATTTAGAGGCACAAGTCAACTATTATCTCAATATTCTTGGTCGGCAAAAGAAATTAATCAAGCCCCAAGTAACACCAGAAGCAATTCGCCGCTTGCAAACCTACGATTTTCCCGGTAATTTGCAGGAATTGCAGGGAATGGTCGATCGCGCTTTAGTTCAAGCACAGGGGAGTCAGGTATTAACGGAAGAAGTGTTTTGGGCCCAGGCAGCCAAAAAACAAAAATTTCGCCTGAATTTATTAAATATCTATCCTAAATTTCGGCAATTTTTACGGAGTGATTGGTATCCCGATCGCGTGAATTATTGGTTTACAAGTTGGGTATTTGCATTAGTAGTAATTATCCTATTTGTTGCTCCCCAAGATAGACAGCATAATTTTGCTCTCAACATTTTTTGGGCCTGGTGGTGGCCGTTGATGTTATTATTATTCCCCCTCATCGGGCGATTGTGGTGTGCCTTTTGCCCTTTCATGATTTATGGAGAAATCGTCCAAAAACTCTCGCTAAAAGTTTTTCCGCGAACTCTCAATAAATGGCCGCGCCAATTAGCTGAAAAATGGGGTGGTTGGTTTCTGTTCGGACTATTTACCCTGATATTTCTCTGGGAAGAGTTGTGGAATTTAGAAAATACCGCCTATTTATCCAGTTGTTTGTTATTGCTGATTACGGCGGGCGCGGTAATTTTTTCGCTAATCTTCGAGCGGCGGTTTTGGTGTCGTTATTTATGCCCGATCGGAGGCATGAATGGATTGTTTGCTAAACTATCAATCATCGAACTGCGCGCCCAACAAGGAACCTGCGCGGCGGAATGCACCACCTACCAATGTTATAAAGGCGGCCCAGGCTTGGGGGAAGGATTAACCACTAATGGATGTCCGATTTATTCCCATCCCGCCCAATTAACTGATAATAAAGATTGCGTCTTGTGCATGACTTGCTTAAAAGCTTGTCCCCATCGATCGGTAGAATTAAATGTGCGCCCTCCGGGAATCGAATTATGGACAACCCACGTTCCTCACAGTTATGAAGTTGCCCTGTTATTTCTCTTATTAGGCGGTATCTATCTCCATCGCTTACCGGAAATCGATAGTTTGTTGGGGTTGGGTATCAATTTAGAGCAATTTTTCCCTCATTTAGGAATGTCGCTCGCGGTGTTAATTATTCCGCCGCTGATTCCGTTAGTAGCTTACGCCGTCATGCAGGCAATTTACCGATTGGGACAAGCAAAAAGTATCCCATTTACAACCTATAAACCCCTCTCATTTGTCTCTCTCGCCTACGGATATCTACCCCTAGTTTGGGGCGGTAGTTTGGCTCACTATTGGCGATTGGGTTTGCAGGAAGGCGGGCGAGTGATTCCGGTAACTTTTGCCACTTTCGGACAAATTAGAGATGATTTGCCTAGTTTTGTCGGAGATCCAGCGGTGATTAGCTTTTTGCAAGGTTTTACTTTGATTGTCTCATTGTTGGTGACGATATTTGTGACTCAACAAATTGCTAAGCGATCGATTAAATCTTTGATTCCTCAGCATTTGGCGAGTTTGTGCCTGATGGTGAGTTTGTGGTATGCGATCGTGGGTAGCTAATGTAAAATAAAACAAGGAGGATTTACTATGACTTCACAACTTCAACAAGCGATCGATCTTGCTCAGTCAATGTCATTGACAGAACAACTTGAACTACTTAAAACACTATCCACTATTATCCAACACACCCATTCCCTGGAAACTCAAGCTACGACAACAGAAGAAGATACAGATTTTTCAGCAGCAAGCTTTCGCCAATCTTGGCAGCAAGCCATAACTGGACAAACATTACCCCTTTCTCAACTTTAGGAGGGTTTCGCACAACTTCTGAAGAACCAGATGCTTGAGTTTTTTCGTTATAATCCCATGAGTAAACTGGCTGGAAGCAAACTATGTCAATACCGAAAAAAGGAACAAGAAAAATTATTGTAGATGGGGAACCTTTCGTCTGGCTAATCCGAAGACAAGCTACTAATATACAAGCAGAATCCGGCTGCGGAAATCTTCATGTTGCTGTCGAACACGCTGAAGAATCAGGTGGCGTGTTAGTTATCCGCACCGATCGACCTCATCCTCAAGGTTGGAGTCGCACTAACTGTGAATTTATACCGATAAAACCTGCTGAGGGAGCGCCGCCAGAGGTAAAAGTATGGCAGATTATTTCCACGCAAGAAGTGAAACCAGTAAAACCCTCTGATGTAGCACAATGGATACGGCAAGCAATGCAACTCGGATGGCAGCCAACGCGATCGGGAATACCTTTTCAGTTGCAGATTGCAGGAGGACGTGCAGAAAAAATATATTAGAGCCGGGAGTGTCGATCGACTATGCTGAAGATAGAAAATTCACACCACCCTCAATCTCAAAATGCTACTCGTGCCCACGGCTGAACCAATTCCGCTTGTGGCTGATGCAAACGGTGTCATCCGCATTAGCACAACCAGAGTCACCTTAGATACAGTCCTTACAGCTTTTCTAGAAGGAGCCACAGCAGAAGAAATCCGGGAACAGTACCCGTCTCTTGAACTTTCGGATATTTATTTTGCGATCGGCTACTACTTGCGACACCAATCCGAAGTTGACGCTTATCTGATGGAACGTCAACGTCTTGCCGCAGAAGTTCAGCAGGAAGCAGAAAGGCGTTTTAACCCAGTTGGAATACGCGATCGCTTATTAGCAAGACGCAACCAAAAAGGGTAGTTTTATATGCTGCGATTATTGGCTGATGAAAACTTTAACAATCAAATTGTTCGGGGTATTTTGCGGCGGAATCCCGATGTTGAGATTGTCCGCGTTCAAGATATAGGACTCAGAAAAGCAGACGATCCAACAGTCTTAGAATGGGCGGCGCTGCAAGGGCGGGTTGTACTAACTCATGATGTAGCAACCATGACCAACTTTGCCTACGATAGAATCGAAGCAGGTTTGGCGATGCCAGGGTTATTTGAAGTCAGCCGCCGTGTTGCAGTGGGTTTGGCGATTGAGGAAATTTTGCTAATTTCTGAGTGCAGTCTGGAAGGAGAATGGGAAGGACAAGTGCGATTCTTACCTTTACGCTAACTGCCATAAAATTGTCATAATTCAATTAATGATACAGATTTAATGTGACTTAATAAATACAATAAATCATTTGAAAGCTTGTGGATTGTGGGTCGATCGCACTTCACAAACACCTATTTTTTCCTAGGCGGTCTGCTTGACAAATGGTATAAATTATGATATGAGTTGAGACTTGATTAAAATATAAAATTAATTTTTGAATAGCAATTTATCAAACTTGAAAATGCAAGCGCGATCCTATGAGCGAATCCTCAACCAAACCAGCCAGAATTACCAAAGTTATCCCCGACAGCATCTGCGCCGAAATGGGATTTGAACCCGGAGACTCCATCGTCGCCGTTAACGGCCAAAAACCCCGCGACTTAATCGACTATCAATTTCTGTGCGCCGATGAATTTCTCGAACTAGAAGTTTTAGATACCAAAGGCAAAACTCACAAGTTAGAAATAGAAAAAGAGTATGACGAAGACTTGGGTGTGGAATTTGAAACCGCCCTCTTCGACGGACTAATTCAGTGTAACAACCGCTGCCCTTTTTGCTTTATTGACCAGCAACCTTCGGGAAAGCGCCAAACTCTTTATTTCAAAGATGATGACTATCGCCTCAGCTTTCTTTATGGCAGCTATCTCACTCTCACTAATTTGACTGAAAAAGAGTGGAACCGAATCGAACAAATGCGGCTTTCTCCTCTCTATGTTTCGGTGCACGCTACCGAACCGGATGTGCGAATTCGCTTGTTGAAAAATTTTCGGGCTGGGAAGATTCTCGAACAAATCAAATGGTTTCAAGACCGCCGCTTGCAAATTCATGCTCAAGTTGTGGTTTGTCCGGGAATTAATGATGGCGAACATTTGGAACGGACTTTGTTGGATTTGGCAAAGTTTCATACCGGAAATATCCCGGCTGTAGCATCGGTGGCTGTGGTGCCGGTGGGTTTAACTCGCTTTCGCCCTGCGGAAGATGAATTAATTGCAGTAACTGCCCAAAAAGCGCGGGAAGTAATCGAGCAAGTGCAGAAAATTCAAGGGGTTTTGAGTCAGGGAAAAGGTGGCGGAAAAACTAAGAAAAAGAGTTCAAAATCGCGCTGTATTTGGCTGGCTGATGAGTGGTTTTTAATCGCTGGTTTAGATTTGCCGTCGGCGGCAGATTATGAGGATTATCCCCAAATTGGTAATGGTGTGGGTTCGATTCGCCAGTTTATTGGGCAGTTTGAAACGGCTTTTGCTAAGCTGCAACCGCTGCCGGTTATTCCACCTCGTAGGTTGGTTTGGGTGGTGGGGAATGCTGTTGAAAAGGCTTTTGAGCCGATCGCACAACAACTAAACCAGATTCCCGGCTTGTCTGTCAATATGGCAGCACTCTCCAGCCGCTACTGGGGACAAACTATCACTGTCACGGGTTTGCTCACCGGGCAAGATTTGCTCGAAGCTTTGCAGGGGCGAGACTTGGGAGATGGCATCTTGCTGCCCTCGGTGATGCTAAAACAGGGTGAACCGCGTTTTCTCGATGATATGACCGTAGAACAGCTCGAAAACTCGCTCAAAACCCGGATTTTGCCGGTGAGTGGCGTAGAGGAACTAATCTCGGCGGCGATCGGTCTGGCAACTGCTGAAGTTCAATTGTAAATGTCGATCGAACATTCAAAAACAACATGAGTACGGTAATTATGACTTGTAACTATCGAGTTCAGGCTACAAGCTAGAAACTTAAGACCTCAATCTTGATCTAAAATTGTCTCTAGAATTGCAAAGTAATTAAAAAATTATGCGTGTTTTTCGTCAAATAGTGGTGGTCGGAGTGGGCGCTGCAATTACTTTCAGCAACGCCGGACAGAGTGCTTCAGCACAGCCTCCGGCTAAATCTCAGGACAGTTGGGCCCTTGGCAATCAGCTCGAATTAGCATCGACCTCGAACACAAATCCAGCATCAGATCCCGAACAGTCGATCGCCCTTAACGCCCCAACCTCTGAGTCTCAGCAGCCCGAAGCAGTTAAGATCGCAGCAACTCCCCCAAGCGAGCCCTCGCTGGCATCACAGCCTCAGCAGCAGGAGTATTTGGCGCAGTCTCCAACGCCGACACCGACAAACACTCGGCAGCAACCTGTTCCCAGTAGCCCCAATAATGTTCCGATACCGAGTTCCCCGGTACCAATTCTCCGGGGCACTCCGAATGAAACTTTTCCGCCTCTTACCCCGAAGGGCATTCTAGACACCAAGCCCCCGGCTTCCCTGGAACCCAACCCGAATCCGCTACAGTTTCCGACTAAGCCGGAGGATGTCAGGATCGAGGAAACTCAGTCAATTACTTTGCAACAGGCGATCGATCTGGCCCGCCGCAACAGCCAAGTTTTACAAATTGCCCAGAAGCAAGTCGAACAAACTCGATCGGGTGTGCGGGAACAGCAGGCTGCTTTATTTCCCGATCTGACTTTTCAAATGACCGCGAGCCGCCAAGTCAGCGCCAGCGGACAGATTGGGGTGCAGACTCGGCTGCGCCGCAATGAGACTTTGCCGGCCAACCAACAACTGCCGACGAATTCTCCCGATTTCCAAAATTTCGGCAGCATCGGTCTCAACAACACTTTGCAGTTGAGCTACGACCTCGACATTTTCGGCCGCCGCACCGCTAATATCAATGCGGCTAGGGAACAGTTGCGCTTCCGGGAACTGGATTTGGAGCGCCAAGCCGAGCAACTCCGCTTCGACACTGCTGAGACTTACTACAACCTGCAAAACTCCGACGGACAAGTTGCTATCCGCCAAGCTTCTGTGAGAAATGCCCAGCAAAGTTTGCGGGATGCCGAAGCTTTGGAACGGGCCGGGGTGGGAACCCGCTTTGCTGTGTTGCAGGCTCAGTCAAATGTAGCTAACGAAGTGCAGCAACTGTCAGTGGCCCGTCGCGATCAGCGGGTGGCCCAGCGCAGGCTGGCTGAGATTTTGAATATCAGTCAGTCGGCGAACTTGACGGCGGCTGACCCGGTGGAGCAAGCTGGTTCCTGGAGGCTGTCTTTGGAAGAGAGTATCGTGCAGGCTTTTAAGAATCGCCCTGAGTTGGAACAGCAGTTAGTACAGAGGAATATCAGCCAGCAGCAGAGGCGATCGATTCGGGCGGGGGGGCTGCCTCAAGTTAATGTCACTGGTTCCTACAACTTCCAGGGGGTAACTACTGACAACTCAGACCCGTTTGCAACTCGCGGTTGGGGGAGCGGGTATGCGGTGCAAGCGAATCTGACTTGGAATTTCTTCGACGGGGGCGCGGTGAAGGCGAGGGTTAAACAGCGGGATGCTGATATCTCGATCGCCGAAAGTCGATTTGACCAACTCCGCAACCAAGTGCGCCGGGAAGTGGAACAAGCGTATTTTGGCTTAGAGTCGAGTTTTGAGAACATCGAAACTTCTGAGGCGGGGGTTTTACAGTCGAGGGAAGCTTTGCGTCTGGCCAGACTCCGGTTTCAAGCTGGCGTAGGCACTCAGACGGATGTGATTCAGGCGGAAACAGATTTGACTAGGGCTGAGAGAAACCGGTTGTCGGCAATTGTCAACTACAACCTGGGGCTTTCGTCTCTCCAGCGCGCTGTGAGCAATCTTCCGACTAATAACCTCTCGGATGCTCCTTGACAGTTGACAGTTGACAGTTGACAGTTGACAGCTTGTCGAAGGGTTGGGTTGGGGCGATCGACCTTTAATCGCAAAGGATGAGACATCGGGTATGAAACGTCCGACACATTAGTTAATATTTGGTTAGAGAGCTCCATGTCAACTGCGTTAAGGAATCGGCTATGGCTAATATCAAGTTTGTGAAGGAAAATCAGGAAGTCATCGCAGCCGATGGAGCCAATTTGAGGTTCAAAGCTCTAGAAAACCGCATCGACTTGTACACGTTTTCGGGAAAAATGATGAATTGCGGGGGCATCGGTCAATGCGGCACCTGCATTGTGGAAATTGTCGAGGGCGGTGAAAATCTGTCGCCCCGCACTGACTTTGAGAACCGCAAGCTCAAGAAAAAGCCCGAAAACTATCGATTGGCTTGTCAAACTATCGTCAACGGCCCGGTGAGTGTGAAGACTAAGCCGTAGCTGGGGTTTCTGAACGAAGAGGGAAGTTCGGCAACGGATTCCGTAACGGATTTAACGGATGTAACGGATGGGAGGGAAGTTCGGCAACGGATTCCGTAACGGATTTAACGGATGTAACGGATGGGAGGAAGGAAGAGGGAGGAAGAAGTAGACATTCTCTGGCTCTGGGATGCTTCGAGTTTTCCTTTTGCCTTTGAGTGTTATCCTAGTTGTGTGTGTTTTCCTATTTTTTAATAAAGGCTGGGGTCTTCATGGAAGTTAACGATTTAGGGTTTGTGGCAACCATTCTGTTTGTATTGGTTCCCAGCGTTTTTCTAATCATTCTGTACATTCAAACCGCTAGCCGTCAAGGTAGAAAAGAATAGCAACTGGTGCTATTTTTGTCTGGCTTTGCTAGTTGCAAAAAAAAGCGCCAACAGCTTTTTGCTGGGGCGCTTTTTTTGTTGACTGTCACGGTTGAGAGTTTAGCTGGCGACTGTGCGGGCTAGCAAGACGGGACAGTTGGCGTAGACTCGCACGTAGTCTGATAGGGAATTTCCTAGGAGTCGATCGAGATCCAGAAAGTTTTTAGCAACGTTTGGTCGCCGATCCGGAGAACCGATCACCAACAAGTCCGCATTCACCTCGTCTGCAATCTGACAAATTGCTTCACCGGGCTTGCCTTTGGCACTCACGCAGCGGTAGCTAATTCCCAGTTGTTTCGCGAGTGCTACTCCCGGAGCCAACACAGAGTCTTTTTCAGCAGTTGCTGTGACATCTTCGCTGTATTTTCCCGTCAAATCTTTGGTAACGTGTACTAGAATTATCTGCCCGCCACTGACTTCTTTGACGAAAGATAGCGCAAGCTGCAATGACTGTTTGGCAGATTCTGAGTTGTCGAGCGCCACCATGACGCGCCTGATTCTTTTGACATAGATGTCGTCTTTTACTAACAGCATCGGTCTCGATGTTAGCTGGAAAACGTACTGACTGACTGAGTTTTCCAAAATCGATTGCAGCCGTCCGAATCCCCGCGAACCCATAATTACTAAGTCGGATTGTTCTTCTTCTGCGACTTGGCAAACTGTGGTTTTCGGGTCTCCCTGTTTCAGCCGTGGATTGACTTTGCTGGGGTCGATTTTTAAAGACTGGACTGCTTGTGCTAAAATCTTGCCTCCTTCTTCCAACTTGTCGGCCATGCCATCGGATGTTACTTGGGGCGGCACGACGTGCAAGACGGTGACAGAGCTTTGTTGCAAGGAAGGGATGTCCATCAACATATTAAACATCTCTTCGCACAAGCCACGACCGGCGACGGCTACTAAAATTTTTTCGATCATGGTTTTTGGCGGTAAAAACGGTTGAGTTTTGTTGTGCGACGCTCTCACTAGGGCGTTGCTGCTCTAGTGGGTTAATGTTAAGCATAAGCCTGAAGTTTGCTTTATGATTTGTAGAAATGTAGCGTTTTGGAACAATTTGTAACGTGTTAGAGAACGATCGAACTCAACCAGAACTCGCACCGACTGGTGCTATTCAAAATCGACCCGGTATCGATTCTGAGGGCTGGTTTGAATATTTGGTGCGAGTCTACCCTCACCATACTGACTACAGCGGCGCAGTTTGGCACGGGACTTATCTGGCTTGGATGGAGGAAGCGCGGGTGGAAAGTTTACGCTCTCTTGGCATCGAGTATGCAGAGTGGGTGGCGCAGGGTGTGGAATTGCCCGTGGTGGAGCTTTCGCTGCGCTACCACCGCTCTGTGCAAATGGGTCAATCTGTGGCAGTCAGAACGCGGATGCTTGCTGGCGAGGGTGTGCGGCTGCTTTGGGATTACGAAATTCGATCGCCCGATACGCAGGAATTATACGTGACGGCGCAGGTAACTTTGGTTGGTGTCGATCGGGAAAAAGGCAAGATTATCCGCCAATTGCCACCGGCGCTCAAGGAAGCTTTGACAAAACTTTCTGCTAAACCTTCAACATAAGCTGCTGTTAACTACCAAAAATATAGTCCTGCACGGGTCGCCAGAAACCGGGTTTTTTGTCAAAAATTTGGTTGTAGGCCGCAGATTCTCTAAAAAACCCGGTTTCTTGAGTAAGGAGTGCGTAATTCCTGAGCTGGTTTTTGCAATCTTCTAATTTATACTTTCAGCCTTGGTGGGAATTTTCAATAATGTCAAAAAACTTGAAAGTAGCAGAGCAAAATATTGATGCACAGCGCAATATATTAGGGGACGATCAGTTAATACCTGCGTTAATAACTGAAGACAAAACTATTGTTTGTGAAAACCAGGACAATTTAAACAACGGTGAATTAGCTGACGACAGTTCAGGTAAAATTTGGGCGATCGTCTCGCTGTCGGCGGCGCTGCTGGCGGTGTCGCTGGCAGCCATTTTTATCAGGTTGAGCGAACGAGAAATCAGCCCGAATGCTACGGTTTTCAACCGTTTGTGGATAGCAACTGCGGTGTTTGGACTGTGGAATGGTGCGGATGCTGTGCGTCGCCGAATGTCTGGGAATGAGGTTGAAGCGCGATCGCCCTACACTCTGAAGGATGTGATGCTATTAACAGCCGTCGGCGTGGTTTCTTCTGCTTCTCTCGGTCTCTGGGCCTGGTCGCTAACTCAAACTAATGTCGCTAATTCAACTGTACTACGCAACTTAACTCCTTTATTTACTACTTTGGGGGGATGGCTGCTGTTGGGACGGCGTTTTGACAGCAGGTTTTTGCTGGGATTGGTGGTGGCGTTGGGAGGTGCGATCGCGATCGGCACTACAGACTTGCAAATCGCCGGAGAAAATTTTACCGGGGACATTGCTGCTTTGTTATCCGCAATGTTTTATGCAGCAAATCTGCTGATTGCGGAAGATTTGCGAACCAAGTTCCCGGCGACAACTATATTGATGTGGCGCTGTTTGATTGGCAGCATCTTGATTTTGCCCTTGGTTTTGCTGGAGGGCGATCGAATTTTCCCTTATTCTTGGGAGGGATGGCTGGCTGTAATTGCCTTGGCCGTGATTTGCCAAGCTTTTGGCCAAGGACTTCTCATCCACAGTCTCGGCACTTTGTCATCGGGATTTGTCGCCCTTTTTCTGCTGCTAGAACCAGTAATTACGGCGATTATTGCCTGGATGCTATTTTCCGAAAGTTTGAGCTTGTTTAATTGGTTCGCTTTCTCTGTAGTTTTGGCTGGAATATATTTAGCCAAATCGAGCAAATATGCCGATCGCAAATAAAACAAAAAAGGAAACAACTTAAATGGTAGCAACATCAATCGGCAAAACTTCCTGGCATTACGACTTTAGTTTACTCCCTCAATACTTAGAAAAGCTGTTTGCCAAACTGCGGATTGCTGTAGTGTTCGGCGGCAACTGCGATCGCCAGGGAGCCGTGATTTACAAAACCCACAATCCCCGCTCTTGGAAAAGTTACGAAATAGTCGCCCGCGAGATTGCCCAAGCATTAACAGAAATTGGTTTTAAGCAGGTTTTTGTCATGCCTGACGACATGAACTTGCCGGAACAACTAAAACAACAAAATATCCATTTAGTGTGGCTAAATACGGGCGGAGTCCAGGGCTACAATCCAGTTTGTCATACTCCCGCCTTGCTAGAAATGTTGGGAATGCCCTATATCGGTCACAATCCTTTAAATAGTTCAACTTTAGATAACAAACACGCATTTAAACGGGAACTGCAATCAGTCGGAATTCTAACCGCTCCGTTTATGACTTGGCATCCTTCTCAAGGAATTTTGCAGCCTAATTTGCACGAGCGTTTTGCCATTGCTTTTGGCGAGTATCAAGGGCCTTTTGTGGTCAAACCAGTATCGGGTCGCGCTTCGCTGCACGTTCATTTTGTAGACAAAATTGATGGTTTATCTGAGGCGGTTTCCGAAGTTCACCAAGCAACTCACAATACTGCTTTAATTGAAAAATATTTGCCGGGACGAGAATTTTGTGTAGCAGTTTGTGGATATGTAACTCATGCTAAAGGTGGTTTTACTAAAAACACAAAACCCTTTGCTTTTTCGACGGTAGAGAGAATTTTCGGATCGGAGGAACGCATCTTTACTTCTATGGATAAAAAGGCGATTACGGCCGATCGCGGGCGGTTGATGGGCGCGGAGGAACCAGAACTAAAACAAAAGTTAATTGAGTTGGCTCGCAAAATCTATTGGGAGTTCAGCTTGAACAGTTTGGTGCGGATTGATGTCCGCAGCGATGCTGATGGAGAACTTTATGTTTTGGAAGCAAATCCGAAACCGGATCTCAAACATCCAGGCGAAAATGTGACAAGTTTGGTTGCTTTGGGTTTGGCGGAATACGGGATGAGTTATAACGATTTAATTTTTAGTTTACTGGCGGATAGATTGGATTATTTGCTGACTCAACATATCGGGATTGTTTCTCATATTGTGGATTTGCTTCGTTAATCTGACTTTGGTAAAATATTTCACTGTCGGGTGCGCCTTGCGCACCTTATCTGTGGGTTTTTTGTAAATAAATATGAATTGTCGCAGCAAGTGAACACAAGCGCGCAAGTTGTGATAGCTTTGAGTAAGATAGCAATTTCTGAATGTCCCTTTTTTGGGGCAAGCATCAGGGTAACTCAATTTATATCAATTAAATAAACAAATGGAAGCATTACTTTTATTAATAGGATTTGCAGGCGGTGCATTAATCTGCTGGCTAATTTTGAAAAAGCGAAATTCACGCAATTTGGTGCGGATGCATGGTTCGCAGGAGGCTATATCAAATTTAGCCTCTCAGTTGGACGCCAGAACTTCGGAATTGCGGCAAAAAATACAGAATGAAAATCAGTTAAATTATGAAGTGTCTGATCTGCAAAGTCGCTTAGAAATTGTGACTAGGGAGCAAGATCTTTTACATAATCAAGTATCGCAATTGGAAGAATTTTTGGCAGGAATTGCTGAAGAGCGATCGCAAGTTGATTCTCTGATTGCTGATTTGCAGTTTCAGCTAGAAAATGCTGAACAAGCTGAGTCGCAGTTAGCCCAAGTGGCAGAATTTCAATATCAGTTAGAGGTGGCGCATCAAGAGCGATCGCAATTTAACGCTCAAATGCTGGAAATGCAAGCAGAATTAGAGACGGTTGATGCAGAACGTTCTCAATTTCAGGCTTTGCTGTCGGAATTTGACAACCAGTTGCAAGCTGTTAATCAAAATAGAGCGCAGCTACAGTATCAGTTATCGGAAATTCAAATTAAGTTCGATCGCTCAATTCAAGAGCGCGAGCAACTTCAGTCTCAATTTTCTGGCTTGCAAGCTCAACTGGAGAGTGCAGAGCAAGAACGAGAAATACTCAACTCTCAATTGGAAACCGCCCACCAACAACCAAATCAAGCGCAACCTGAATTATTAGAGCTGGAAAGAAAGTTAGAAGCAGCCAATCGAGATAAAATGCAGTTAAACTCTCAATTCTCTGAGCTGCAAAGTCAATCAGAGACAGTTATTCGAGAGCGAGAACAACTGCTTTTTCAGTTGTCAGAATTGCAGGCTCAAGTAAATCCCAGCGAGGGAGATAACTCCCAACTTCTGTCTAAATTATCGGAACTGCAAGCTCAATTAGAAACTGCTGACACTGAGCGATCGCAGCTTGCGGCTCAACTCTCGGAATTCCAAACTCAAATCGAGCAAGCCAACCAAAATCAAAATCAACTGCAATCTCAAATATCCGAGTTAGAAACTCAGTTAGAAAGCGCGCATCAAATTCGCTCAGAATTGGAATCGCAGCTTGCGGCTCAACTCTCGGAATTCCAAACTCAAATCGAGCAAGCCAACCAAAATCAAAATCAACTGCAAT
>NZ_JAUBVR010000027.1:68084-68736 GCF_036705955.1 Microcoleus sp. A6-C6
CTCAAATATCCGAGTTAGAAACTCAGTTAGAAAGCGTGACTCAAATTCGCTCAGAATTGGAATCGCAGCTTGCGGCTCAACAGTCGGAATTCCAAACTCAAATTGACACAGCCAACAAACATCAAAATCAACTGCAATTTCAAATATCTGAGTTAGAAACTCAGTTAGAAAGTGTGACTCAAATTCGCTCAGGATTGGAATCGCAGCTTGCGGCTCAACAGTCGGAATTCCAAACTCAAGTCGAGCAAGCTAACCAAAATGAAAATCAACAGCAATCTCAGATATCCAAGTTAGAAACTCAGTTAAAAAGCGTGACTCAAATTCTCTCAGAATTGGAATCACAACTTGCGGCTCAACTATCGGAATTCCAAAATCAAATCGAGACAGCCAATCAGAATCAAACTCAACTGCAATCTCAAGTATCTGAGTTAGAACAACAGTTAGAAAGTGGGCGTCAAACTCGATCGCAATTGGAGTCTCAACTCAATTCTCAACTATCGGAATTCCAAAATCAAATCGAGACAGCCAATCAAAATCAAACTCAACTGCAATCTCAAGTATCTGAGTTAGAACAGCAGTTAGAAAGTGGGCGTCAAACTCGATCGCAATTGGAGTCTCAACTCAATTCTCAACTATCGGAATTCCAAAATCA
>NZ_JAUBVR010000027.1:68836-77939 GCF_036705955.1 Microcoleus sp. A6-C6
AATCGAGACAGCCAATCAAAATCAAACTCAACTGCAATCTCAAGTATCCGAGTTAGAATATCAGTTAGAAACTGTATATCAAGAAAGGTTGCAGCCAACGGAAATTTCTGCAACAGCCGAAGCATCTCCCAAATTTGAATTAGTACAAGAAATTGCAGAATCAACCTCAGAATCAGCAGCTTCAAAAACTCAAGAATTTGTGGTTTCTCAGCAAGGTCAAGGAGATTATACCACAATTAACGAAGCGCTGAAAAATGCTGTTTCAGGTATGAAAATTTATGTGCATCCCGGCTTGTACCAAGAAAGTCTAATTATCGACAAATCGGTAGAAATTATCGGCAGCATAGAAGCGGGTAGCGTCACTGTTGAAAGCAGCGATTCAAACTGCATTTTAATGCAAACAGACAGTGCTTTAGTGCGAGGTTTAACGCTGATCACAACGGGCAAATATTACGCTGTAGATATTCGCAAAGGCGAGTTAATCATAGAAGACAGCGATATCACTTCTGCCAACTATTCTGTGGTGGTAATTTGTGGCCCCGATGCTAATTCAGTAATCCGCCGCTGTCAAATTCACGATGGAATATGGAACGGAATTTTCATCTCTGATCATGGCAAAGCAACGGTAGAAGATTGCAATATCTATGATAACGGCAGTCTGGGAATCGGTGTCGGATTGGGAGGAAAGTTGATCGTGCGCCGCTGTCGGATTCATGGTAATGAAGGTGAGGCGATCGCAGTTTACAGAGATGGCATTGCTACGGTGGATGATTGCGATTTGACAGGCAATTCTGGCGGTGCTTGGCGGATTGTAGATAACGGATATGTGCGTGGTAAAGACAATCAAGAATAGAAGAAGTCATTGGTCATGAGTCATTGGTCATTGGTCATTGGTCATTAGTCATTGGTCATTAGTCATTAGTCATTGGTCATTGGTTATTAGTCATTTGTTAGTGGCTACCCATTACTAATACTCGATGCCCAATTACTCCTTCTAAATTCCTAACAATTGAGCGGGATTTTCTTTGCTCATTAAATCAATTTCGCGCTGAGAAATTCCTTCATCCATTAACTTTTCTACAAATAACTTGTAACCTTCGGCAGGCAAAGGATCGGGTTTTCTTCCCAAATCTGTACTCAAAACAAAATGCTCGGCTCCGATTAGTTGGATCGCTGTTACCATCTGATTAATCGAAACATGATGCCAGTTTTTGTGTCCGTCATCAGCGGCATTTTCTCCCATCAAATCGTTGACAAATGCTAATTCTAGAAACGCTCCCATCTGGGCTGCTGTTTGCATATTTTCTAGGGACAAACCGGGTACATCTGCCATTGCGTGGGTAATCAGGATGTTTTTAATGTTGAGAAGTTTGGCTTGCCGGACAACAGCCATAACCTCTTCTGAGGAAATGTGCCCGGTTTCCAAGACTAAATTATTTCTAGCTACAATCTTGAGTACCGCTGCTGTTTCCGGTAAAACTTGGCCGTTTTCCGCAACTTTAATGCCGATTCCCGATTTGCCAAAAACCTGCAAATGATGCTCGGAATCAACGGTTGGTAGCCACACTACTTTACCATATTTGCCGCCGATGCGGTGCATTGCTTCTACAGCGTCGGGATTAATCCCGCCTACGGAATGATTGAGAACAATTCCCCCGAAAACTTGGATTTGCGGTACAATTTTATTGACCAGAACTGCCCGTGCTGCTGTGCTGCCATAGTGATTTTTTAGCACAACTGCTTTCATGTGCGATCGCGCCGCCGACTCAGCTACCTCAAAATCGTCTAACCTGCGGGGAATTACATCGGGAGACGAATGGATGTGAAAGTCGATCGCACCTTCGACAATACTCTCATGCAAATTGACAACCGCAGGCTCTCCGACAGCATACACGGGCAAAGAAAAAGACAACCAAATCAGACCAAATACAATTATCTTAAACAAAAGATGTAACCGCATTTGCGAAATCCGCTGCATACTCTTCGTGCATCCCCAAAAATCCCGGAAATCCACGGTTTTTGCTCCTGTTAATTTGCTTCTGCTTGCGCGCTCAATTCGCAAGCCACTGCTTTATTTTTCATCATTTGAAAGATGTTATAAAATCCGTTAGCGCGGGAAGGTGTCAGGCTCACATTCAATCCCGTATCTTGAATAAAATCTGGGGTAATGCTAACTATTTCAGCAGGGGTTAATCCGCTCAAACCTTCCACGAGCAAGCCAACTAATCCTTTGACTAACTGAGCGTCAGAATCGCCTTGATACAAAACTTTGCCGTCAGTCAAATTGGCGGTAATATAAACTTGCGATACGCAGCCAGAAACTTTGTTTTCGGGCTGTTTATCGGTTTCGGGAAATGCTGGGAGTCGCTTAGCATACCACAGCAGTTGTTCGTAGCGCTGTTTTGGGTCGGCGTGTCGCTGGAAGCGCTGGACGATTTTGGCTAGGGTTGCGGGTAGCGCGGTATTTGCGGACATGATTCCAAGTAGCGGTTTACTGCGCTAATATTATAGCTTCGATTGTACCTGTAGGGCGATCGATATAGTCATGGACGCGCCGGTGGCCAGAAACCGGGTTTCTGACACCCCGCGCACATCTAAGAAACTGGGTTTCTGTGATAATTTACGCATCCCCACCAAAATTGAGGAAGAAACCGGGTTTGATGGACGAAAATTATTCGTTGTAGCCTACAGATTAGCTAAAAAACCCGGTTTTTTTGGTCTTGATGCGTCAGTCCTGAATTAGTCAGATGGTTTAGATTGAGAATCCTGTTTAGGAAGATGCAGCTTTGCTATTTGCGATCGCACTATTGCTATTGGAACAAACAATGCACCGCTAGCCAAACCGATCGCAAACCGAAACCCCAAAAGTAAAAAACCCTCTAGCTTCCGTTCTGGGACTGGTTCGATCGCAACTTTGTGTTGAATCAATTGCATCGTATATTTTTTTCGTTCAAATGGGTGGACTGAGGTTGGAATTCTTCCCATCCTTTGCAGATTTGCTCGTAACATTGCGAGGGCGAAATCGGTAGATTTCGCAGATAAAAGAACGTGACTTCCCGACCGGATTCCAGCAGCAGAATGATGTCTTTGCTAGGGTTATAGGTGTCTGCAGCTTGCAAAATATGACCGTTTATGTGGTGATTTTGCAGGATGGCGGTGTCGGGAGCCAATAACCAAGCATTGAGAAAGGGAGCTAAACGACTGCGGGGCACAAAATGCGATCGGAATGTTTCACCAGTAACTCCCATCAATGGGTTATTAAGACTACAAATTACTGCACCTCGTTCACCATTCAGATAGCCAAGCCAAGCGTTATAGCCTAACACCAACAGATTAGTTGCAATAAAGGATTGCTGCCAATCTTCGCTATTTGTTTCAGATGTCATCATCTATTAAAAATCCAGTATCAATTTATCAACCTATGCGAACTATGAATTGAGTTGAATTTAGGCATTAAGAGCGGAAGTTTTAGGGTGTCAAACTTGGTTTAAATTCCTCCCAGCGCCTACAGACTTGTTCGTAGCAATCGGCAGGTAAAATTGCTAGTTTGCTTAATAGATTGACCTCTGTTTGACAACCAAATTTAAGCAAAAGCAGAATATCTTGCTCTGGATTGTACTTAGCAGTTGCTGCTATCACAGATGGAATAGTCGATGAGTCAACGGATAGCGATCGCAGATAAAATCCCATCAAATTCAAAGGAATAAACTGGATTTGAAAAGGAATTAATTCGAGGTTAGTCATTGTAGAACCAAGAACTTGAGTATCCACATCACAAACCACAACTCCCCGCCCGAAAGACTCAAATCCCTTCCATCCTGTATAACCAATAACCAGCAAATTGGTGTGAATAAATCCCTGTTGCCAGCAGCCAAAATTTCCTTGCCAAACGCTATTTTCCGGTCGCATTTACTTCCTCCCGCAGGATTTTAGCAGCTTCCACCATATTTTTTAGCGCCGGAATTACTTCTTCCCAACGCCGTGTTTTCAAGCCACAATCGGGATTTACCCAAATTTGTTCAGTTGGTAGATTAGCAATGCCAGTTCGCAGTTGTTGCAAAATCTGTTCCGTCGTTGGCACCACTGGACTGTGGATGTCATAAACGCCATTACCCACTTGATAGGTGTAACCTGCGGCGGTTATTTCATGCAGCGTTTGGTTATTGCTGCGGCTATTTTCAATCGAAATTACATCGGCATCTAACCGTTCAATATCTTTGATGATATCGCCAAATTCGCAGTAGCACATATGCGTGTGAATTTGAGTTTGAGGATTAGCGCTTGCGGTAGCCAGAAGAAACGCATCTACGGCCCAAGACAGGTATTGATTCCAGTTTTCCACTTTCAGAGGTAAGCCTTCGCGCAATGCTGGTTCATCTACTTGAATTACTTGCGCTCCTGCTGCTTCTAAATCTGCTATTTCATCCCGCAATGCCAGAGCTATTTGAAATGCTTGTACCTGTCTGGAAATATCGGTGCGCGGATATGACCAATTTAAAATTGTTACGGGGGCTGTTAGCATTCCTTTAACTGGTTTTTGCGTCAATGATTGCGCTACTTTGAACTCGCGCACCGTCATTGGATTAGTGCGTACAACATCACCGTAAATAATCGGCGGACGCACGTAACGGCTGCCATAGCTTTGTACCCAGCCATTTGCAGTGAAGGCGAATCCATCCAACTGTTGTCCGAAATATTCCACCATATCGGTGCGCTCAAATTCGCCATGCACTAACACATCTAGCCCAATTTCTTCTTGAATTTTAATGCTCTCGGCAATTTGAGCGTCGATCGCAGTTTGATAGTTTTCCTGATTCAATTCACCCTTTTTGTAGCGCAGCCGCAGTTGTCGCACTTCCGGGGTTTGAGGAAACGAGCCGATCGTTGTAGTGGGAAAAATGGGCAGAGAAATCTGTTTTGATAGCCGCAAACCGTAGGATAATTTGCGTTGAAAGTCATTCGTTGTCAAGCTTTTTAGACGTTACTGCACGGCAATATTGGTCGGGCTAAATTTCTCGAAGGTTGTCCAAGCCTCGCTAATTTTAGCGCGATCGCTTCCAGTTTCTTCTCCGGCTAAACTGCGTGCCAAAAACTTCACAGCTTGCAGTTTTTGTTCGGCAAAACTCAACACGTTGCGGAGAGGTTCTGGCAACTTTGTTTCCCGTGCGGCATCGTAGGGAACAAACTGCAATGATGCCGACGGCTGAATTACAATATCGGGCGTAATTCGCTGAATATCTTGCAGCACTGGTAGCACTTCTTCTGGACGAATTTGCCAAATATTGCGAGCATCTACAATTCCCACACCCAATCGTTTATCAGCAGGAAATCCCTGTTCTTTAAGCAATTCCAAATTGCGTCCGCGAGTGAAATCTAAGCTAATTGCAGCAACTGGTAACTGCATCACCCAAGGATAGGTATCTCCCAAATCATCAAAGTAAGTAACTAAATCGATGGGAAGTTTAATTTCAGCGAAGGAACTATAGGTTGACTCAAAGGCTTCTTTGAATTGGCCAGCATCCCCCATAACCAAAGCAGGTTCGTGAATTTGAACTTCAGAAATACCCAAGTTTTTTAATGCTTTCAGCAACGCAATATAACGCTCTAGCAATCTTGAAACTGCTTCATTTAAGGGTATATCAAACCGACTCAATCGCAGTAAAGTAATGGGGCCTAAGACAATAGGTCTTACTTTTTCGCCTAATAAAGTTTGAGCGCGATTAACTGTTTCTAGAAAGTCGCTGAAATCGGCAGGCTGCCATTCTGAGGGAATTTCTGGTACCAGGTAGTGATAGTTGGTGTCGAACCATTTAGTCATTTCTAGCGCCGGTATTCCTTCTTTGCCCCGCGCCATTGCAAAGTAGCGATCTAAACCTGATAAATGCTGAAAGCGATCGGGGATTAACCCCAGGCGAACTGTCCAATCCAGAACATGATCGTAGAGGGTAGTATCGCCAACACCGATGCGATATATACCTGATTTTAGCTGTGTTTGCCAGTTTTCTATTTCTAGTTTTCTGACTGTTTGCAGTAGATTATGTGCATTTAATTTGTTACTCCAAAAGGCTTCTAGTGCCTTCTTGACTTCACGATTTTTACCAATGCGAGGATATCCAATGGTTGCAGTTGAAATTGACATAATTTTTCCTAAGTATGGTTAATCAATAAATAGAGTCATCAGTACAAAGAGCGATCGCAATTGACTGAATTTTTACTATTGATATTTTCTGAATTATCCAGTTGAGTTTTTGACATTCCATAGAAAATTTGTCGGAAAATAAGGGTATCCGATGCTGAATTTTCTATAGCAATGCCATCAGATTGCAATGTGACGCATCCAAGACAAAATTATCTGAACTTCCAACATAGCCATAACAAAGCTGTTAGAAATTACAGCAGGCAAAAGCCCAGTAATATTTCTTGCATCTAAAACTAGATAATGCTGTTGAGGCTAACTTTTTTAACTCACTGTGTCGCCCTAGAAACCAATTCCACCACAGGTTTCTCACGGGTTAAGGAGCATAATAGCCGATCGCGCAGCGTCTCTAAAATCGAATCGAATTGAAAACAAAATGCTGAAGACATCCGTACCTCGCAGATGGATTAAATTGAACAATACAATCGGCGGGCATCCTGACTAAGAAACGACTATACGCTTCATCACAGTTGCGGGACAGCGCCGGGTTCGCACCGGACTTTCCCCGTTTCCTCTGGTGGGTGATCTCCACAAGAACCGATTAGGTCATACCATAGCACATTTTTCAAAATATGCAACCCCTAAAATCAAGTCTGGCGATCGAATATCATCAATAATCTTGGACGCAAGCGCGATTTGAAACCGGGTTTTTTACCAAAATCCTTCGTTCCAGCCAGCAAATTAGGCAAAAACCCGGTTTCTTTGGTTTCGATGCGTAAGTCCCGATCGAAATCATTTGCCTGCATCTTTAAGATTCGGCGTTGCTTAATCAGGGTATGAAAAAGAATTAGGCAAAAATCCAGAAGCTTTGTGGACAATGGTTTTTATGATTTGCATATTTAGCCGTTCATACCGTAAATCAGCAACGCCAAAGCCGAATATTTGCCACCCAAACCTTCAACAATTGTCCGCGTATTGGCAACCAGCATTTGGCGATCAATATCGCCTGCACTTCCCAGTTTAAGATTTGTTGCAATTTGAGTAAATCTAGCTCGCCAGTGATAACAAAATAATCCAATGTGGGTAAAATAATTTTATCAGGGCAACTCGAAGCAGCGAACAAGTTTACATCAGAAACCGGGTGGGAGTGATGAGTACAGTTTTAGTGGTGGAAGATTCCCGCAGCCAGCGGGAGTGCATTTCACATCAGTTGAGATGCAGCGGATTAAATGTAATTCAAGCATCAGACGGTGTGGAAGCGCTGGATAAAGTTGGAAGAAATTCCCCAGATTTAGTATTATTAGATATCGTAATGCCCCGCATGGACGGTTACGGAGTTTGCCGTTTAATTAAAGCTAATCCCGAAACTCGGAATATACCGATCGTATTTTTAACCGGGAAGGGACAGCAGTTAGCTTTGTTCTCCAGGGCGATCGATCGCGCCGAAGCGTATGTTAGCAAACCTTGGCAGCCGAGGGAACTTTTGTCAACGATCAAAAAAGTGTTACTAAATGCCAATATTAAGTTCGATCGAGCTTCAGCGGACGCTTGGACGGAATACGGTATTTTAAACTTAAGTACGATCGAACTGTATCAAAGTAGCGCCGATGCTTGGACAAAATATAGCACTCAAATCATTAAATTGTATGATACCAGTTTAGCAGCTTTTCAGCAAGCTTTGGCAATTGAACCGAGTCACTCGAATGCCAACCAATATCGCAATCGAGTCCAGACAATCCGGGCAATTTTGATGAAAAAATTAGAGGAGACTCAACCTTGCAAAGTCTGCGATTATTATTACGGGAAAGACGGCATTAATTGTGCAGTGCATCCCGCTGGTCGCCCTCAAGCTTTCTGTCGAGATTGGGAATTTAATTAATTAAAATCAATGAAAACAAATAACCGCACCAACTTGGAAAAATTGCTGCAAGAAAGAAACGAACATCCCGAAAAAATGGCAGAAATTGATGCCGAAATTAATGCAACTTTCAGCCAAAATCACACGATTTTGGTAATGGATATGTCGGGATTTTCGCGCACGACTGTCCGCTACGGAATCATCCATTTTCTGGCAATGATTCACCGGATGCACGGAATTGTCAAACCGATAATTTCGGAATGCGGCGGTACTGTTGTTAAGGAGGAAGCCGACAATATTTTTGCAGTGTTTCCCGATGTAAAATTAGCAGTGGAAGCTGCAATCGACTCTCTGAAACAAACGGGGGCTGTCAACACGACACTGCCACCGGAGATGGATATTTACCTCTGCATTGGTATTGGCTGCGGCGATGTTTTGATGCTGGAAGGAGAGGATATGTATGGATCGGAATTTAATCTAGCATCCAAGCTGGGAGAGGATTTGGCGGAACGGGGAGAGATTTTGCTCACCTCAGCGGCGTTTGAAAATTTGGAAGGTGAGAAGCAAGATTGGGAAAGATTGGAAATTTCAATTTCGGGTTTGGAATTAGTGGCTTACAAGCGGGTATCATCTACTTAATTTGTCTCATAGTTTTTAATAATATAGAAAATAAAATTAATGATTACCCGCGTTAAACCAAAGAAACCGGGTTTTTTGCTGAATCTGTCGGCTACGACGAAGGATTTGGGTGAAAAACCCGGTTTCTGACCACTCGTGCATCCTGGACTATAAAATTTAAAATCAGATGATTGACGAACAAATAAATTGGCAAGCTATCAATTTAGCGAATATTCAACAGCGGCTGGCTTGGGTGCAACAACAGCCGGATGGACTTATTTTTTGCCAAGAGTCGGGAGTTCACTATGTTACAGTTAAAAAAGACCAAAGTCAAATTAAGTTTTCTTTGGTAGAAAAGGTGAATTTGCATACAGATTTATTGCAATCTGTGTTTTCCCTCAACAATCCCCTGCATTTAGCTAAACAGACGGGAATCCCCACACTATAATCGCTTCGACAAGCGTGTGGGATGAAAGACGCGGTGAGACTCC
>NZ_JAUBVR010000028.1:0-74541 GCF_036705955.1 Microcoleus sp. A6-C6
TATCCTTTCTCTTCGCTGTGCTTATCTCAACGGTCAACTTTCAATTTGATGTATTTGCCAAAGTGAGATGCACCCTACCGGAGTGGCAGGCGCGAGCAATATTTAATTTCCTGGGCATGGTAAAAATCTCAGATCAATCTGTAGTAATAGGTGGAATCGATTAATGTTTACTGCTACAGATGGATTTAGCTTTCAGAGCCGATCGATATAGTGGTGATAGTTAAAGATTTTTGCCAACAGAGAGCATTTGAATTATGAAACGTTCTGACTTATCCAAAGCAATCGGTGCAGGTATTATCGCTGCTGGTTTAGCCATTGCACCAGCTCATCTGCCTGCTGCGGCTCAGACAAATACAGCGCCCGGTACTAACAGCAGAACCACCACCACCACCACCACAACTCCTCGCTCCGATGTATACAGTGCTGATACCAATCGCGATTTTGATTGGGGATGGTTGGGCTTGCTCGGCTTGTCGGGTTTGTTCGGTTTGATGCCCCGCAAACGCGAAGAAAATGTCCGCTACACTACCACAACGGGCGATCGCGAGCCCGCAGTTCGCACCGACTTCCGCTAATGATCGAGTATAACGGACTGTGATCATGATACATGAACAAGATGTTTTAACCTGTCGGACGATCGCGAATAATCCTCAAAAAACCTCCATCTGTGAGGTTTTTTTGTTAGGTATTGTATGCTGCGATCTATATGTTTGTAGTGAGGACTTTAGTCCGAGCGATCGAACCTATCTAAGACTTTAAACAATATTTTCGCCCGATCGATCCACGAGCAAATCCAACATCACCTGCACCAACTTATCGGGATCTAAAGGCTTAGAAATGTGCCGCTGGAACCCCGCAGCCATGGCTTGCTGATAGTCAATTTCTCCAGCATAAGCCGTGAGGGCGATCGCCGGTACGAGTCCGCCTTGCTCTGGCGGCAGAGCCCGCACCTGCCGCAGCAACATATAACCGTCGGTGTCGGGCATTCCAATATCGCTCAACAGCAGATCCGGCAGAGACTGAGTTAAAACCGCCAAGGCATCGGCGGCGCTAGCAACTGCTGTCACGCTTGCGCCACAATCCTCCAGCAGAAAAACCACCAAATCTCGCGCATCAGCATCATCATCCACGGCTAACACCCGGATACCGCTCAAATCGAAGGATGTTTCCGCCATTGTCGGTGCGGGAATTTTCGGAGGTTGCACGGGCATCAGGGGTATCCTGACGGTAAATGTCGCGCCTTGTCCTTCGCCGGGACTGTCGGATTTGACTGTGCCACCGTGGAGTTCGACGAGATGGCGGACGATCGCCAATCCTAAACCCAATCCGCCAAACTTGCGCGTAAACGTGCTGTCTGCTTGCCGGAAATAGTCGAACACGTAGGGCAGAAAATCAGAAACAATGCCTTTGCCCGTATCAGTTACACTAATTTGAGCGTCGTTATCAATTTGATCGAGCTTGACTGCGATTTTGCCGGACGGCGGGGTGAACTTGACGGCATTTGACAGCAAATTCCACATTACCTGCTGAAGTCGGCCTGCATCGCCCAACACCAGCCCGATATTTAGTGCAAATTCAGTGCAGATTTGAATCGATTTAACTTCCGCTGACAGACGCACCGTTTCAATCGCCGCGCCGATCGCCCCGGCTAAATCCACAGGTACAATATTCAAGCTGACTTTGCCTTGCAGAATCCCCGACACGTCGAGCAAATCTTCGATTAGCTGGGTTTGCAATTTGGCGTTGCGCTCGATCGTCTCTAGGGCGTAGCGCTGCTTTTCCGGTGTCAGACAGTTCGATTGCAACAGCTTTGCCCAGCCCAGAATCGGGTTTAAGGGAGTCCGCAATTCGTGGGACAAAACAGCCAAAAATTCGTCTTTGACGCGGTTAGCGCGTTCTGCTTCCTCCCTGGCGGCCTTTTCGAGGGCTAGCAGGCGTTCCCGTTCATCTTCTGCATTGAGGCGATCGGTAATGTCGGTGTTGGTGCCGCACCAGCGCAGCACATTACCTGGCTCGTCGCGAATCGGCACGGCGCGGGAGAGAAACCAGCGGTACGATCCGTCTTTGCCGCGCAGGGGGAAAGTATCTTCCCAGAGTTCGCCTGTTTCACAGCAGCGCCTAAAGTTTGCGACAACGCGATCGACGTGTTCCGGGTGGTGAACCTGCTGCCAGCCCCAGCCTTGCATTTCCTCTAGCGTTGTGCCCGTGTAGTCAAACCAGCGCTGGTTGTACCAGAAAATCCAGCCTGTGGCATCTGTCATCCAAGCCAACTGGGCGATGTTGTCAGCTAGAGCGCGGAACCGATCCTCGCTTTCGTGCAAGTCCTGCAAGGCTCGCGCGTGCAGGATCACCGCCCAGAGGCGAGCCACCATTTCTTGCATCAGCGAAACTTCATCGGCCCGCCAGTGCCGCACCGTCTTTGATGCCACCAGCAAAAGAGCCACCCAGCGCCCTTCCTGAAGGCAGGGAACATCGACCAAAGCGCGAATGCCAAGGGCATCGTAGTTATCGAAAAAATGCGCTGTATGCTGGTCATTAGCTATATCTGAGATCGCCAGTGTTTGACCTGCCATAGAGACAGCTTTCAGTTCTGGGGTCTTAAAGTCTGAGATTTGATAGGTGCTGGCGATGCTGGGAAGCCCGGACTCGTGCCAGTCTCGATCGACAATTGCCCGATCGGCTTCTAGATCGATTTCGTGCCAGATGCAGCGATCGACATTTAAATATTCTCCCAGACTGCTCGTGGCTTCCCACAACATTTCTGTGGGGTTGGAGCGCTGGCGCAAGCGGAGTTCGAGGCCCGAGAGAAACTGCTCGTTGAGTTGGTCTTTTTTGCGATCGTGAATGTCTGTATTTGTGCCGATCCACTCGACAATCCGGCCGCCTCCGTCGCGAATGGGGATGGCGCGGGACAAATGCCAGCGTTCCATTTGGTCTGCTGCCCGCAGCAGGCGGAACTCAACTTGATAAAATTCTCCGGTAATTTGACACTCTTGCCAGCGGGCAAAAGCTTCTGCCAACTCCCACGGCGGCACTAGGGACTCCCAATGGTTTTGAGCGGCTTCCTCGTAAGACATTCCCAGATATTCCGACCATTTTTGATTGGCAAAGCGAAGTTCTCCGGCGGTGTCTACATTCCAAATCAGGTGGGGCAGCGACTCAGCCAGGAAGCGGAAGCGGCGGTCGCTTTCTGCTAAGCTTTCTTCGGCTTGTTTGCGATCGTCAATATCAATCCCGATCCCCACCCATTGCAGCACCTGTCCCTCCCTGTCTTTGACGGGCACAAGTCGCGCCAAATGCCAGCGGTAGGTGCCGTCAAACCTGCGTACCCGACATTCAAATTCGTAGGATTCCCCTGCTTGAATCCCCTGAGTGCGGGTGGCGACAACTGCGGGCAAATCCTCATGATGAAATAATTCCAGCACAGGCACTGTCAGAGGCAATTCTGGAATCATGCCCGTGTAGCTTTGCCAGTGCTGGTTGCAAAACTCTAACCTGCCGTCGGCGGTGTTGATCCACATTAATTGCGGGACGGCATCGGCGAGGGTGCGGTAGCGATTTTCGCTTTGGCGCAGTGCCTCTTCTATTTGCCGGCGTTCGGTTTTGTCTTGCATGATTTTCAGGAAACCTTGCACGTCGCCTGCTGCGTCGCGCAGGGGCATCACCAGCCCGCTGCCCCAAAAGCGGCTGCCGTCTTTGCGGAGGTGCCAGCGCTCGTTTTCTGCTTTTCCCTCAGTCAGCGCCAAGTGCATTTCTAATTCCGGCTTTCTGGCTGCTGAGTCTTCTGGGGTGAAGATGATTCGTCCGTGCTGGCCGACGATTTCTGCTTCGGCATAGCCCAGCAATCTCTCTGCGCCTGCGTTCCAACTGGTAAGGTGTCCACCGGTGTCGAGGGTGAAGATGGCGTAGTCTTTGGCGCTGTCGAGTATCAACTGGAGGTGCGTTTCGCGATCGCGCAAAGCTTCTGTGGTGCGATCAGCGCGATCGATTTTTAGGGCGGCAACGGCAAAGTCTGCTAGGGCGATCGCGATCCGCAAGTCTTCGCTATCGAACTGCCGGGAATCGTGAGAGACTATCCAGATTGCTCCCAGCGGTTGATTTACGGCGTACAGCGGCACGACTAAGGCTTCGGCGATCGGCATTCCTAGCTGCTGCAACTGAGTAAAGTATTGTTCTGGATGCAAGTAAAGCTGGGGAGTTTGCAAGTCTAGACCTGCTCCTGACAAACGCAACGTCTGGGGTTTATTTGTTTGTTCTGCGGCTTCCCAAGCGCCCGCCAAGGCTTCCCAATATAAAATTTGTTCTGATGTGGCATTTTGTGCTAACAAACAGACTCCGACGCTGCCTGCGCCGCACAAATCTTGGGCGATCGCCACCAGTGTTTTGAGCAGCGTGTGCGGCGAGGTTGCCAATTGTCGCGCCAGCGTTTGCAGCGCTAGGTTTTCTGCTTGCAGATCGGCCGATCGAGGGGTGCGGCGCGACAGTTCCTGGGCGATCGAAATGTCGGTTAAATTAGTTTGTGGGGTTTGCCAAGGTTCCATCTATTTAGTCGTCTTGATGTCTTTCGGTCTGAGCGGGCGCGCAATTAAAGCATCTGCTATTGTATTATCTACCCACAGACAGAAACAGTTATCTATCTTTGGAATTACTTTTAAGTTTTTCGGCTAGATGATTGGGAGCCGTCGATTTTAGATTTTAGACTTCGGCGCGATCGCGATCGTCGGAGGATTTCAGATTTACTCCCCAGATAAATCTGGGAGCTTGAACAGCAGTCTAAAATGTGTGATTCCTCCACGACACGAGTCGCGAGCTTGTATCGTTTTTGGGCAAATCAAGGAATCAATTCGCCCCCACAAAGAGATAAAATAGTATTCAGAAAAGCCTTTAATTCAGGACAGACTACCGCAGCATCCATGAGATTTTGTCCGTCTAATATTCTTTTGGCATCCCGCGCTTTATCGTAGCTCCGACGTTTCCCATGTTCAAATATTTCTTTAATCCGATAAGAAGGTGGATTATTGTGATTGACCAGTTCAGGAGAACCGCTAGGAACCGCTCTATTGCCTCCTGATATTTGCTGAATTTTTGACCAAAAAGGTAACAGCCAAGCTTCAAAGTCATGGGAAGCTGCATGGGGATAAAATTTAGGATTGTCCCCCACCCATTTTTTCATTTGAGCCTTAGCATCCGCTGCATCTTTAAAATCTTTAGTACCCGTATAAACATCTGTTAGTGCAATTACAGCATCATAGGCATCTCTACCAGTCAATAAATTTTCGACAACTCGCCTGAGTTTTTCTTCTTTGTAAATGCGACCTTCACAAGATATAAACTTTAATTTGGGCATCTGCTGTCCCAGGCGTGACTTAAGAAATTCTTGCAACTTAGCCTTAAATGCCATTTCCGTTGCTCCTTCAACCAAAATAGCAATCTTCACGGTCTGCCTCCAAAAATGTTCATTGCCCAAAGCTGATCCAAGCTATAATCTTCTAACCAGTGTTCTAAGTCTATAGAGTCAGCCCAAGTTAAAGTTGTGAGACCATCTTCAGCATCACAAACTAGCACCTCGTGAGGCTTTAAAAATCGGATCAGTCTATCGGAATGAGTTGCTACAATTAGTTGAGTTCTTTGAGCAGCTTCTCTCATGGCATTCGCTAACAGTTGTAACAACTCTGGATGTAAACTAACTTCCGGCTCATCAATCAGCGTGACAGCACTCAAATCTCGGCTTTGCAGCAGGGTGATTAACCAGAGAAACCTGAGCGTCCCTTCTGATAGTTGGTGCATATAAAAAGGATGAGAAAAATTTCTATCTTTCCAAGTCATTGCTAAAGTTCCGGCTGCTACTGGCGGAAAACTCAACCTTTCAAAATCAGGAAAAGCCGCAGCCAGTGTATCTTGGATAATTTCAAATCGATTCGGATCTGTTTCTCGCAGATAATAGAGGCATGAAACTAAATCTTCTCCCTTACTACCGGGCAAAGTTGCAGGCCGCATAGATTGAGGTAAACGGATCGGACTTTGAGGGGAAAGATTCAACTCCCCAGCCTTATAAAAGCTACATGAAGCTAAGTGCTGCCTCAATGTTTCTGGTTCCCGATACATCTTAGGAACCTGAGCAAGTGAGCTTTCCAAAGGATTGTACTGCCAGTTTGGGCGTAGTAGCTTTTCATCCTCTGGACTGAAATACTTGACATCTAAACCGCGAGATTCAATATACTTAAAAGGTTGAGAAGCATGGCGATTGCGCTGTTGGATTAGAGTTTCTGAACCAATTTCATAGAATTGACCTTTGGTTGCAAGTTTCAGAGAATAGTTTAGCGGTTCCTGATTCTCTATAGGCATCGATAAGGAGATTGACACGCTATCAGCCCGGTCTAATGTTACCATCTGAGTTAGACCGCCCAACTCGGAAATTTTGGACTGTAACTGACCGTTGGCTGATGCTGCTAAAAGTGAGAATATTTCTAAGAAAGAACTTTTCCCAACACCGTTAGCACCAATCATCACTGTCAGAGGTCGCATTTCTACCTCTGCCGAAAACAAACGGCGAAACCCCTCGATCTTTAGGCGCTCAAATGTGTTCATAACTTTTGCTCTTGAGCTTATAGAATCGTAATATGCACAATTTTATTCCAGAATTGCGCTTTTTTCCATATCTGACTCGGACAGAAATTCAGTCGATGTCGGACAAGGAAAATACTGTTTTTCAGCGCGTTATTAAAAATTAAGAACTAAAAATCAAAAAATGTTCCAATCCGTGTCAAAATGATATTAACAATTTTTTTGAGTTGGAAAACTAACGATGAGTGTAAATCCTAAATTGCAGCGCGCATTTGAGCAAGGCCGCGCCTTGAAAATTATCAGCGGTTTAAATAATTTTGATGCGGCCAACGTTGCGGCTGTTGTCAAAGCAGCGGATCTCGGCGGTGCAACATTTGTCGATATTGCTTGCGATCGCGATTTGGTATTGATGGCAAAACAGTTGACAAATTTGCCAATTTGTGTATCGGCTGTGGAACCGCAAAAGTTTGTGGCTGCGGTAGAAGCTGGCGCTGATTTGATTGAAATTGGCAACTTTGATGCTTTCTACGCACTAGGCCGCCGCTTTGAAGCTGAGGAAGTTTTGGAGTTGACTCGCCAAACGCGATCGCTATTTCCGAACATCACGCTTTCTGTCACAGTTCCCCACATTCTGACACTGGACAAACAAGTGCAGTTAGCAACAGAATTAGTTAAAGCTGGCGCGAATATCATTCAAACCGAAGGCGGCACTAGCGCCCAACCAATTCACGCCGGAACTTTAGGATTAATTGAAAAAGCAGCGCCTACTTTGGCCGCCGCCTTTGAAATTTCCCGCGCCGTACAAGTCCCCGTACTCTGCGCTTCGGGCATCTCCAGCGTCACCGCACCGCTTGCTATTGGTGCCGGTGCTGCGGGTGTTGGTGTCGGTTCTGCTGTCAGCCAACTTAACAGCGAAGTGGCGATGATTGCGGTTGTTCGCAGTTTGGTTGAAGCTTTGGCAAAAGTAGAGCGATCGCACTTTGCTGCTTCAATTTAATTCAGTTAACTGTTAACAGTTGACAGTTAACAGTTAACAGTTAACAGTTAACAGTTAACAGTTAACAGTTAACAGTTAACAGTTGACAAAAGAAGGAAGAGGATTGGAGTAATGAATCGTCTGATTTTAATTTATCCCGATCAGGGAGAGGCTTTAAACCAATTTTCTCTGGTAATCAAGAAGGCGAAGGAAGAGGAAAAAGGGAAGATTTTTTCTATTCCCTCTCTCCCTCTCTCCCCATCTCCCCCCTCTCCCACTCTTCCTTAATAGTGGATATACCACACAGAATAATCATGCAATAACTGATTGTTTGGGGATATCGCATCAACTGATGCTAGCTCTACTAAAAGCAAGCTAAACTTTTTGCGATCGCCGACGCGCTCCACTTCGGCAAATATGCCGTCTTCATGAACAACAAAATCCTCCACTCGGTTAATTGTGAAGTTATCAGTATAAGAAGGTTGAGTTTTCTTAAGCTTTGCATATTCTTTTTTGCTACCCAAACCCATTATATACTCTTCTTCCCATTCAAACTCTTCTCTACCCGTAACCTGGCATGGAAATTGCATATTTTGCTTGATGTATTCCAGATATTTGATTGAATTTTTGAGGTTGGAATTAATATTTTTAGTTCCTAGAATTTTCCTAATTTTGCTTTCAAATTGGTTGTCATTAAATGGGTTATTTTCAACGATATTGGCGAACATTTCTGGATTGAACCCCCCTGTCAATTCCGGTATTTCGGCAAGCAAGCGCTGCAAGTCGTTGAACGGTTTCGGTCTTCTGCCTGCTACAATGGTTTCATCAAGCTGAACTGGAGGAAGTTCTGATTCTGAAAGCAGAGATTTGGTTTGATTTGGGCGATCGTCAAATTTAGACTTGTTAACTTTAGATTTGTTAAGTTGAGGTTTGTTAAATTTAGGCATCGCTCGGTTCCGCTGTACTGGTTTATCAATAAAGTATATCTTGGCAGAAGTACATTCGTGTCTGATGGATAGGAGGAAGCTGTGATGCAATTACTGAAATCGCCTGATGAATCGGAAGTATATCAAGGGCAATTCGGCGAGTTTACGATTACTCAAGGCGATCGCACGGGAGTGCTGATCTACCGCGCCGGGTTGGGAGTGGCGGCGCTATGTTGGGCGGTGGGCGCTACTCTGGTGTTGCAACAGGGCGACAACCCAACAGCAATCCAAGCTTTAACGCCTGTTTTTGCGTGTTTTTGGATCGCTTTAGGCGTTAGTTTAGCAACTATTCACATTTACATGATTCCGCTGCACCGCACATTACAGGCGTTTTGGGCGATCGGCGGCGCGGCAGCAGTATTTGTCGCCCTACAAAGCAGCGAACCTTTAGCTTTAGCAGTGTACGAAAATCCAGCGACTTTGTGGGGAATTGGCTTTACTTTTGCGGCATTAAATGGCATCTTTTTTAAAGAAGCTTTCTGTTTTAACCGCCTAGAAACTAAGTTTTTGACTCCGGGAGTTCCGCTGTTACTTTTAGGGCATATCTTCGGATTTTTGTCACCGGAAAATGAACAGTTGTTGCTGGGGCTTTGGGCGGTTTTGTTTATCATTTTTGCCGTGCGTAAGTTCTTTCAAGCGATACCGCAGGATATTGGGGATAAGAGTGTTTTTGAGTATCTAAAACAAAAACAGTAGAGAAGGTTCGGCAGCGGATTTTGTAGCGGATTTAACGGATTTAACGGATTTAATTTTGCACTGGCAAATGGGAGGATCTGGTGTTTTGCATTTATAGTGTGATCGTCCCCGCTCGCGAGTACAATAGGCGAGCGGGGACGCTCGCACGATAAGAATTTTATCGAGCGGAATTTTACCAAAATGCGAAAACCTAAAATCAAAATTAGCCTAATTCGCCGCCGAGAAATGTGGGCAATTACCTGGGAAGGTTGGGTAATTGCGATCGTGGGATTAATCATTGCAATGGTCTTAATTATCACAAGTATCCATCCATTTTTGGCGGTCAATTCGCCACTGAAAGCAGATATATTGGTTGTCGAAGGGTGGTTGCCGGATTATGCGATCGAAAGTGCGATCGCCGAATTCAAAAAAGGCGGATATCGCCAATTGGTGACAACCGGACTTCCTTTAGCTAAAGGCTATTACCTCGCTGAATATAAAAATTATGCTGAACTGACCGCAGCGACTTGTATTGCGCTAGGATTTGATCGGGATAAAGTGGTAGCCGTACCCGCTGCGAGTGTTGTGAAACACCGGACTGCTGCATCTGCGATCGCCCTTCGAGATTGGCTAGCTACTTCTGCCCTCAAAGTTGACTCAATTAATCTTTATTCCTTTGGCCCTCACGCCCGCAGAAGTTGGATTGTCTTCAAAGAAGTGCTGAATCCTGAGATTGAAGTCGGGATTATAGCTGCGGTTCCGCAAGATTACAACCCGCAGGAATGGTGGAAATCGAGCGAAGGTTTTCGGACTGTGACAGGAGAAATTATTGCTTATATTTATGCCCGTTTTGTCGATTGGAAAACTTAGATGCAGCAGACGACGGTTGAAACCGCGTCTACAAAAACGATGTCCGAGCTCATAGGGACTGAATAAAACAATATAATTTAAACCGTCCGGTCTTCTGAAAATCGAAGTTTTATATCAACCCAAAATGATAAAATCATTCTCAGATAAATTGAGGGCAAGTCGTTGCTAGAAGAACGCGCTTATTGGTTAGCATGGTCGCAGATTAATGGTATCGGGCCGATTTTGTTGCAAAGATTACACCAACATTTCCCTACTTTGGCAGAAGCTTGGATGGCGAAACCAGTAGATTTAATGCGAGTAGAAGGATTTGGCAAGCAGGTAATTGATACAACTGTGCAAGAACGATCTAAACTCAATCCTGAAGAATTTATTGAAAAACATTTGATTAAAAATCCCTGTTTCTGGACACCAGCAGATAAGGATTATCCCAGCTTATTATTGGAAATTCCGAGTCCGCCGCCTGTGTTGTATTATCGCGGTTTAGTTGACTTAAAAGAGAATCACGGAATTACGCCGACGGTGGCAATTGTTGGAACTCGTAGTCCTTCGGAATACGGCCGCCGTTGGACTCGTAAATTTAGCACGGCTTTGGCTACGAACGGTTTTACTGTTGTTTCTGGATTTGCTGCGGGTATTGATACGGAGGCTCATACAAGCTGTTTGGAGGCGGGCGGCCGGACTTTTGCTATTTTTGGGACTGGGGTTGATGTTGTTTATCCTAAGCCAAATGAGCGGTTGTGCGATCGCCTCGTGCAGCAGGGATTGGCAATTAGCGAATATCCGGCGGGGACTCAACCGAATAGAACTAATTTTCCGCGCCGCAATCGGATAATTGCTGGCTTGAGTCGCGCTACAATTGTGATTGAAGCTCCGCAGAAGTCGGGGGCGTTAATTACTGCTTATCAAGCTAATGATTTTTGTCGCGATGTGTATGTTTTGACGGCCAGATTGGATGATGAGCGATCGTTTGGATGTTTGGAGTTGCTGAGTAAAGGTGCTCATCCGATTCTCCCGAATAGCGATCGACTGTTAAGCGAAGACCGGTTGCTGGAAATGCTCGGAGCTATGCCAAAATTGGATAGCGCGCAGCAGTTGTCCTTGTTTCCGACAAATCCAGCCCCTGAAAAGCAAGGCCCGCCGTTGGATGCGGAGTTGGCTGTGGTGTTAAAAGCTCTGGGCTCTGGGCCGAATTCTCTTGATACAATTGTGGAGGCTGCGGGATTGCCAGCGGGAACGGTTTCTGGTATTCTTTTGCAGTTGGAATTGTTGGGATTGGTTTCGCAGTTGCCTGGTATGCGTTATCAGCGGTGTTGATTTGTAAGATCGGACGTACGGTTGAAACCGCGCCTACACAAACATCAAGATCAGACGGCGGTTGAAACCGCGCCTACAAAAACAATGTCCGCCTCCGCGGACTGAAGATAAGACGCAATTTTAACCGCCTATTCTTCAACCTGCGGAGGCAGGTTTTGCCTGTATCGACGCGGTTTCAACCGCCGGGTTTTCTTCAAATCAATCCTACACAAATAATGTCCGAGCTCAGAGGGACTGAAGATAAGAAGATAAGAGGGCGAATGGAATTCGCGTCTCTACAAACGATCAGATCAGACGGCGGTTGAAACCGCGCCTACAAAAACAATGTCCGCCTCCGCGGACTGAAGATAAGACGCAATTTTAACCGCCTATTCTTCAACCTGCGGAGGCAGGTTTTGTCTGTATCGACGCGGTTTCAACCGCCGGGTTTTCTTAAATCAATCCGAAACTTCCTGCGCTAATACTGCTAGGAGAAACTCCGCTGAGAGAAGCTAAAATCTCGCCAGTTTGGGCAAACCGAATTAATGTTGAACCGCTATCTTCACTAATTGCCAATTGGGAGAAAGTCAGCCCGTTACCCAATACTAACAAGTCTTCACCAATTTCAAAATTGGTAACAGTATCAGTACCGGAATTGGTGGAGAGTAGGAATTTATCGACTCCCATTCCTCCTGTCAAAGTATCATCTCCCAAACCGCCATCTAGTAAATCATCTCCCTTGCCTCCAAGCAAGATATCATTACCATCGCTGCCGTTCAAAATATCAGCACCTCGGTTGCCAAACAAGATATCATCACCGCTATTTCCTAGCAAAGTATCGCTACCTTTGCCACCGAAAATAGTGTCATTTTCCAAGCTACCATCGATCGCATCATTGCCCTTCATAGCCATCAACACATCATTGCCACTGGTGCCGGTGAGGATGTCGTCGGCATTTGTACCGATAATTGCATCCGGCGAATTGCTGCCTAAATCTGCATCGCCTGTGAGTACAGGAGTTGCAATCCCAACAGGTAAGATTACGGCTTGAATTTTGCTATCTAAAGCAGCACCAGTATTGTCAGTAACTAACTGGGAAATTGGCTTGCTTCCGGCACCAACTGCTTTGAAGTCTTGGGTGGTTGTTCCCAAAGATACTTGTTGGACGCGGGCAACGGCTTGGGGAATTGATGTTGCTGTTTGGTTGGTGACAGCGCTATCGATGCGCTGATTTGCTGTTGCCATTACTATCGCGGATTGCGAGGTAATTTGGGTGACTTTTTGAATGTTGAAACTGGGGTCAATCTGCTGGATTTTAGCAGCGGATTGCTGAATGATTGGTTCTAAGGCGGCTGGATTGCTGAGATTTAAGACTGAACCGGATTGAATTTTATCCGTGATTGAACTGACAACAGCTTTGACAAGATCGTGATTTGCTGCACTGGATGCGCCGTCAATCAAAGCGGCTGTTTGAGTGATGACGTTTTGGACTTTCACCATTGCCGCTAAGACTTGGATTCCGCCCGGTAAATTCTTGTTTGTGGCAGCAATAGGGTCTAACCTAGTCAGATCAAATTCAGCGGGGAGCGAAAGGGCGGCTTTGACTAAAGATTGGGCTGATTCTGGTGTAGTTCCTTTGTCGGTTAAGTCGGCTATCAAGCTGGTTAGGAGGGTGACTACACTGGAATCTGGTGGTGCAGTAAGTGGTGTTTCCAGGGGTAAACCGGTGGCGGTGTCAGTGCCTCCAATTGCGACTAGATTGCCTTCTTCGGGGTCGATTTCTCCGTTTTTGTTTTTGTCGAAGATGTCGAAGGGAACGTCGAGATTGAATTCACCGTTGCTGTTAGTGATAGTAGATGGTTCATTGATATCTTTAATGCCGTTTTTGTTGGTATCAAAAAATAGAGTAGCTCCCGCGATATAACCATCAATTGCGATACCAGAAAAGCCAGAACGGTATATGTGGAAGAAGTCTGTGGCAGTGGCACCTGCATTGTCCGTTGCTGTCACCTCAATTGGCAAATAGAATAATGAGGGGATATTCCCAGCATTTAAATTCACGCTGAAGGTGAGTGTATTCGGATCAAATTTAAGCCAATCCGGCGGAATGAAACTGCCAGTATTCGGGTTGACGCTAAGCCAATCGAGAGAGTTCGGTATTAAGGGGCCGAAGCCGGGTTTTGGCTCTGGAATTATTGAGTAGGAATAAGTGAGACTGTCACCTGGATCGTCGTCAATAAAAGTATTGGCAGCAAGAGTCAAACGGTAGTCGCTGCGGAAAATCCCGCGATTCTGCTCGATGATGGGATTGTTAACCCTTGGCGATCGGTTGGTGGCTGTATTGTCTACTGTAAAACTGCCTTCTGTGGCGAAAGGTGAACCGGCCCAAGCATTATCAATGGATTGCACACTCCAGTAATATTTCTGTGGAGACAAGTTATTGAGTTGCCAACTGGTGTTTTGGCTGGTATTGCCTAACCCAACAATTTGTCGAGTTCCATCGTCGAGAGATGTGGGGGCGAGAATATCCTTGCCACCGGGAGTGCTGCCAACTCGCAGGTTGTAGCTTAAACCATCGGTAGGAGTTTGAGCATCAGTCGCTTTATTCCAGTTGAAAGTGACTTTGTTGCCATTCGGTGCAGCCGACAGCCCTGTGGGTGCAGTGGGTGGAGTGTTCGCATTAGCTGTATTGCTGCGGTAGACTTGGTTGCCGATCAAGATGTCAAGTTTGCCGTCATTGTTATAGTCTCCCCAAGCTGCGGCACCGCTGTCACTGAGTACGGCATTTGTGTCTTCCCTAAAGCCGTTACCAGTGTTGCGGTATACTTTGCTGTCTAACAAGACATCCAATTTACCATCATTGTCGTAGTCTCCCCAAGCTGCAAAACTGCCTCCGGGCAATGCGGCATTGGTGTCTTCGGTAAAAGTGGTGCCAATATTGCGGAACACTTTCGCTATTTTGCCCGAACCGGTATCGCCCGCCAGCAGAATATCGAGTTGGCCATCATTGTTGTAATCTCCCCAAGCTGCTGAACCATCAGAAACACCGGGTAAGACGAAAGCTTCGGTAAAGGTGGTGCCAGTATTGCGGAACACCTTGGCGATTTTGCCCGCATTGGTGTTGCCAATTACCAAAATATCCTGTTTCCCATCGCTGTCATAGTCTCCCCAAGCAGCAGCACCATTGGAGACAGCGGGCAAATTAGCGCTGGCATTGATATCTGGTACGTGGCCGCTGCCAGTATTGCGGTACAGCAGGCTGGCGAGTTGATATTCCCCAGAGTCAGGATTGAGAGCAATTTTTCGGATGTTCGCATCTAGGATATCTAGTTTGCCATCGTTGTTGTAATCTCCCCAACTAAGAGAACCTGACGGGCGAGCGGAACCAAAATCTTCATTGTGGCCAAGATCGTAGTTCGTCCAAGAGGTGCCGGTATTTTTGTAGACTGAGATTGTGTAGGAGGGGATATAATTGCTGCCGGTGCCACGTCCGCGTGGATTATCCAACTTGTTGGCCGCGAACTCGATCCGATCATCATTGTCAGCATCTCCCCAAGCAGCAGATGAAGTAACGGGAAGAGCCTTGCCATCCCAAGTCAGGGTACTGCCTGCGTTGCGATACAGCCAAGTACCGCCGGTCGGTATTGTTCCCGTCAGGATCGGACGATTTCCTGATGCTAAAACATCAAGTTTGCCATCGTTATTGTAGTCTCCCCAAATTCCCTTGACTTGCCCGAGTCCCTGCGATATTTCTGTAGGAAATTTCGCAAACAGCGGGGCTGGAGTTTCATTGTCAGTGTTGGTTACAGTTACGTTGTTGGGAGAGAGAAACTTGTAGTCAAAATCATTGGTTGCGGGAGGATCGAGTTTGATGGTATAAGTGCGATCGCCGTCTGTGATGGCATCGTCTACTCCGGTAACAGTGACGGTTTGGGCTGTGTTCCAATTGTCGGGAGTAAATGTCAGTTCCGATCGAGAAATTTTGCCCTCGGCTGGGTTGTCAACCCTCATGGGAATTGTAACTACCGATTGCGGTTGAGTATTGAGTAAAACGCTGAAATTAGCAGTACCTCCTGCTTCGGTTGTAGTTAACTCGCTGGTGGGATAAACCACAATGCCCGGGCGTAAATTCTGCTGAATGATTAAGATATTGGTAAGGCTGACATCTGCAGCATCAAGGCCTGAGTAGTTAGGATCTCTACTTTGAACGGGTTCGGTGAAGATAGTGTAAGGTATGTTGCCGTATTGGTTTTCTATTGGGCCACCTCCACCTCTTACGGTTACAGTTTGAGGTTGATTCCAGTTATCGGGCGAGAAAGTCAGCCTCTGTGTGGAAACTGTTCCTAGGTTCGGGTTAACCGTCAAGCCAATGCTAACCCCATCACGCGGTTGAGTATTTAGTTTGACGCTAAAAGTTGATTCACCGCCTGCTGTCGTGGTGATTAATCCACTGGTGGGGGAGACTGTAATGCCTGCGGATTCGGACGTTGGTGTCAGTGTGGGTGTCGGTGGCGGTGTCGGTGTTGGTGTCAGTGTGACTGGTATCGGTCTTGGTGTAATTGGTGGTGTTGGTGTCAGTGTGACTGGTGTCGGTGTCGGCGTAATTGATGGCGTTGGCGTCGGCGTCGGCGTAAGTGGTGTCGGAGTCGGTGCCGGTGTCGGAGTAGGCGCATCTGAATCAGGCGGTAGCGGTGCTCCTCCTGGAGTCGGCGTTCCCGTCGGAGTCGGAGTCGGCGTTCCCGTCGGTGTCGGAGTCGGCGTTCCCGTCGGAGTCGGCGTTCCCGTCGGAGTCGGCGTTCCCGTAGGTGTCGGAGTCGGCGTTCCCGTAGGTGTCGGAGTCGGCGTTCCCGTCGGTGTGGGAGTCGGAGTCGGAGTCGGCGCTACATCGTTATCAGTAATCGCCACTGTCACACCCGGAATCACAATCCCGTTATACTTAGTATCACCAGTAGCCGTATGAGAAATACTGCCCGTATGATTTCCTTCCACGACTGCATCGTCTGTAGCGGTTACTGTGACTGACTTCGCCACACTCCAGTTAGTAGAGTCAAAAGTAACAGCAGCGATCGCATTAATTTGATCGCCATTCGCAAAACTAACCGTCACAGGCGCGGTGGGCTGGGATTTTAACTGAACGCTGTACGTCCCTGTAGCACCGCCTTCCGTAGCAGTTGTACTCGTCGGTGAAATAGTCACACCTGCCGTATCATTGTCAGCAATCGTGGCCGTCACAGGAGAAATTGTCAGATTGTTATACTTAGTATCCGTGCTGACCGACTGGTGAGTAATCGTGCCGCTGTGGGTTCCTTGGGCTATGCTGTCATCGATCGCACTTACAGTCACATTTTGAGCAACATTCCAATTATTGGGCGTGAAAGTCAGAGGTGCGATCGGGCTAATTTGAGTACCAGGGTCAAAATTAATCGTCACGGGTGCAGTAGGCGCGCTAGTCAGAAGCACGCCGTAGGTAGCCGTTGCACCGCCTTCAGCAATATTTGTACTACCGGCAGATTGCACGATCGACACACCGGGACTATCGTTATCAGTAATCGATGCCGTCACATCGGGCATCGCTTTGGCGCTATAACTCGCATCGGTACTGGTAACTGTATGGGCGATCGTCCCTGTGTGCGTTCCTTGTGCTACAGTGTCGTCGATCGCAGTAGCAGTGATAGTCTTTTCAACATTCCAGTTAGTGCTGTCAAAGGTAATTTGGGCGATCGGGCTAATTTGAGTGCCAGGATTAAAGCTAATGTTAACCGGTGCCGTGGGTTGTGCAGTTAGCTTGATTTTGTAACTGCCAGTTGCACCGCCCTCTGTAGCAGTGATGTTCGTAGGTGCAACGGTGAAGCCGGCAGTGTCATCATTTGTTATGGTAGTTGTCGCAGTTGCAGTAGTAATTGTCGGCGCGCCACCCGGTGAAACAGGATTTGATAGCGTAATTGCAACAGTTTCGTCAGATTCAACTACTCCATCGCCTAACACATTTAAGGTGATAGTTTTCGATGTTTCCGCCGCCGCAAAATTGATCGTGCCGCTAATACCAGTTGCCCCAGAAGTGCCACCGATACTGTTGTAGTCGCTGGCGTTAGTAGCAGTTCCTCCAATTGCATAATTGACGCTACTCGCTACACCCGTGCCGCTGCGAGTCACAGTGAAAGTTAGAGGTTTTGTGCCGCTATCGCCTTCGGAAATGCTGGCAATATCGGCGGCGACAGCGTAAGAAACAGTACCGTTAGCTGCAATAGTTAGTGTTGTTTCTTTGGTTGTACCTGCAATGCCTCCGGTGATTGTACCGAAGTTGAGAATTGCGGTTTCGGCGTTTTCAGGGAGATTGTCAGGTTTGATAGTAACTGCAACATTCTGGGTGAGAGTAGTAGTCCCGGCGAGGAAAGTAACAGTATTAGGCGAAAAGGTGTAGTCTGAATTTTGGGTGGCTGTGCTGCTGGGGTCGATCGCAATTGGTACAACTACATCGCTAATGGGAGTGCCACCGCTGAGGGTGACAGGGATATTAACTACTGTGTCTGTTGCTCCTTCTGTACCGCTATAAGTTGCCGCACCAAAATTGACTGTATTTGGTGTATTCAGTAGAATTGAAACATCATCTGAACCATTGTTGACTACTGCTAAGTCGGGGAGAGTATCAGCGTTAAAATTGCCCGCCACAAGAGAAATTGGATCTGTCCCCGCAGCAAAGTTGATCGCAGTGCTAAAACTGCCAGCCCCATTTCCTAATAAAATTGAAGCGCCGCTGCTGCTTCCTACTGCTAGATCAAGCTTGCCGTCTCCGTTAAAGTCGCTGGCGACAATCCCTTGCGGACTTGTCCCGACGTTAAAGTTGTCGCCTGCGCTGAAGCCGCCAGTGCCATTTCCTAGCAGAATTGAGACATCGTTAGAGCCGTTGTTAACTGCGGCTAGGTCAACTTTGCCGTCTCCGTTAAAGTCCCCTTGGGCGATCGAATTAGGATTGGTCCCAGCAGCAATATTAGTGGCAGCGCTAAATCCGCCCGTGCCATTCGCTAAAAAGATGGAAACACCGCCAGAAAGACTGTTCGGCACAGCTAAATCGGAAAAAGTATCTCCGTTAAAATCGCCGACTGCCATGAAAGCGGGAATTGACTGTGCGGTTAAGTTGGTGTTGAAGGTTAAGCTGCCGTTGCCACTGCTATCTGCCAGCAAAATTGTGACGGTACTAGAGGTACTGCCAGGGCTTGCATTAACTACTGCTACGTCAGAAAAGTTGTCTGCATTAAATTTCCCAACTGCGACGGATATAGGAGATATTCCTGTGGGATATGGAGTGGGACTACCAAAGCCACCGAGGCCATTTCCTAACAGAATAGAGAGGGCGCTTCCGGTACCACTTCCCACTACTGCCAAGTCAGGGAAAGAGTCGTTATTAAAATTACCGACGGCGATTGATTGGGCATTCGACACTGCTAATGTAGTGCCAGGGCTAAAGCCACCAGTGCCATTCCCTAACAGTATTGAAACGCCTGATCCAGAACTCGCTACAGCTAAATCTAGTTTGCCGTCGATATTAAAATCCCCTACAGCAATACCGTAGGAATTTGTCCCCACAGGCAAGTTATTTGCCGTACTAAAACTATTCAAAACGTACTCGTAACCCGCTAACACTTCGGGTGCAAATACCAGCGGTGTGTTAATTTCCCCGGTTGTTGCTGCGAGTTTCCAATCGCCGCCTTTTGCTACACTTCCAGTGAGGTTTTTGGAAGCGGCAACATTAGTATTTGTGAGTTGGGCGATGCGCTGGATGAATGCGATCGCACTTAATGCGACATTACAACCATAAATCAGAATGTCCGCGCCCAGAGACAAAGCACTCCGCCACTGCCGCAATTTCTCGGAATAAGCTTCTAGATTGTCTAAACTCAAGCTACCGCCGCCGAGTTGCAAGCTTCCCGGAGTGCCGTGAGAAATGATGTGGATGCTCTCAATATTCGTGCGATCGGCTAAAATATCAGTAATTTGGTCGATCGCATCCTCATTCCCATCTAACACCACTACTTCCGTGCCCGGTGTTACCCCGGCTACCAAACTTTGATAATTTGGTACTTGAGTGTCGATAAAGGTGATCGCACTTACTGAAACTGGAATATTTAAATTTGGCATAATACACCTGACAGGGGTAAAAAAAGACAGCAATTTCCCCAATTTCGTGACTCTCGTCCGAAACAATCTATCAATTTTGATTGACAGAGACACAGCATCTCTGCGTAAAAATTCGGTGAGGAAACATCTGTTGTAGCAACACTAACAGTTTTTTTAGAGAATATATATAAAGTTTTCTTTATAAATAGCTGATTAATTAAAGCTTTGATAAAGATAGGGCAAATTATTAAGTAATATTACGGAAAATTGATTATGAGGTTAATGGATTAATATAATCAAACATTAATCGTAAGTATATGAAGTAGTAGGGACACGGCAATGCCCTGTCCCTACGGGATCTATCGATGTGGCGTGTACTTCATAAACGTGGAATCTGCTGTATGTGCGATCGGGGCTTTATTTCTGAGCTAATATAGCATCATAATCGCCATGAGTCCCTATCCAAAACCATACCTTACCTTCAGGTTTTTCAACTTCCAGAACTCGGTAAATATCGCCTACTCGCACCGATTGCAATTGCTTTCGCCTACCAACTTTTTTTAAATGCAGCGAAGGGTGATATGGATCGACTTTGAGTAATTCATAATTTTTGTCGGCTAAGGCTTGTATTTCTTTAGGTAGCTGGTGATAGCAGTGCCAAAAACGCGGTAAAGTCAGATGCTTCATAACACTTTAGCCAATCCAGCTTCATACTCTGCATCAACTTCATCAAGTAGCGCATCCAACCGCCCATCCTCCAAATCCTCTTCAATTTGCCGATCCCAGGCTTGTTGGCGATACTCTATCAGCCAAGTAGTTAACTCCGATAATTCCTTAACCGACAAATTCATAATTGCTGTTTCAAGTTCTTTGACGCTCATACATTTTGCCACATCATTATACGATCAGTATACCAAATTATTTAAGGGCGATCGCACTTATTTCAAACCCGAATCTATCTCCCCTAAAAGCCTCTGGGCATCCCCGCACAAAGCATCGTGACAGCAACCATTACTCGCCAACAATCCCCCCCACTGACTGACATCTCCCCGGTTATATTGCAAAGCAGAACCATCAAAACGAGTAAATCGGCCGCCCGCCTCCGTTAAAATCAATTCCGGCGCCGCCAAATCCCAATCCTTCGGCGCAGACTTGCCGGAAAGCGCAATATAAACATCAGCTTTTTGTTCAACAATCGTCGCAATCTTACAGCCGATACTGCCCACAGCCAGTTGATTTTGACAGGGAAATTTGTGCAATAGTTGATTTAGGCGATCGTCCCGGTGACTGCGACTTGTTACTATAGATAAATCTGCCACCATATTGCGCGCAGAAACCTGCAATTTCACCGCAGAACCCCCGCGACTTTCCCCAAAAGTACCAGCATCCCGAATTGCGTAATAAATCTTTTGTTGTTCCGGCCAAGCCACAACCGCTAATACCGGTCTTCCCTCAAACGCTAAAGCAATGTGAACGGCAAATTCCCCCGTCTTGTCAATAAAATCGCGCGTTCCATCCAAAGGGTCAATAATCCAAACCCAAGATTGAGGTAAAGAAACTTGACCGCAACTATCTAAATAAGACTTATAAGTTTCTTCGCTGAGATAGCCAAATTCTGCATTCCCTAAAGCCGACTGCAATTCATCTAAGATGTAAGAATTAACAGCGACATCGGCCGCAGTAACTGGGCCGTCTTTTTTCTCTTGAATGTCCAGGTTTGGAGTATTGACATCAGGGTGATAGTAGGATTGCAAAATATCTGCTGAACCCCAAGCCACCGCCCGCGCAATTTCGCTTAATTTTTCAAGATTTTTCATTTTTTAAACCGCAGATGAACTGATGTACATACAAAGAAACCATTAATTATAATCAACCCAATTTGTAGGGGCGGGTTCACCAACCATTTATGATGAAAATGAATAATCTCATAAACCCGCCCTCCCCCACTAACAATAAAAATGTACGGTGATTTTATTGGTAAAGTGTTGATGTAAATCCGGGTTGGGATGGGGCGGGTTTATGAGATTATTTGTGATTTTCATAGATATCGGCGAACCCGCCCCTTGTATCTTAAAAGAGTCAGGCGATCAAACCGTAGACCACAGGCTATAGAACCGCAGACACGGTTGTAATCAAACCGCAGACACGGTTGTCGTTGAATTGTAACACGAGTAAAAATAAAGAAACCATTAAAGTTTCTTGCTTAAGGTACATATGACAGTAAAAAGTGTTGTGATCGGACATCAGTAATCGGTGAAGTTGGCCCGCCCCTTAGACGCTTGACAAGTCTGCTGTGTAGATAAGCTCCCATTACTGATGACAGGCGCATACAAAAAAGCACAGGCGGTATCTTAGGCGCTCGTTTTAACGGGACAGCCTGCATTTATAAGGTTAGTTAAATTGCCTGTCATGTTCTTTCATACAAATAGGGAGCTTGGAGCAAACAATGACACCGACATTTTTAGGCATAGATATCAGTAAAAAAGACTTTCATGTCGTTTTACTGAAAGAAGAGCGTGCCTCAAAACCCAAAAAGTTCACGAATGATACCGCAGGATTTGAGAGCTTAAACCAGTGGCTCAAAAAGCAAGGTGTCGAAGAACTTCATGCTTGCATGGAAGCCACGAGCATTTACGGGGATGCCCTAGCTGAATTCCTGTATGAAACCGGCTACCAGGTGAGTGTGGTTAATCCGGCTCGGATTAAAGGGTTTGCTAAAAGTGAACTGTTTCGTACCAAAACTGACTCGGTAGATGCAGCATTAATTGCTCGTTTTTGTGCAGCCATCAAACCGTCACTTTGGAAGCCAACCCCGCTCGAAGTCAAGGATTTACAAGCTTTATTGCGACGACTAGAATCTTTAACCGAGATGTATCAACAGGAAGAGAATCGTTTGGAAACAGCTACAGAAACTGTGGCTAAACTTACGAGAGCTCACTTGGATTACATCAAAGAACAACAAGCAGAAATCAAAAAAATGATTAGCGATCATTTTGACCAACATCCGCATTTAAAACAGCAGCGCGAGCTATTGACTTCGATTCCGGGAATTGGAGAACAGACGGCTGCTGTGTTGTTAGCTGAAGTTGGTCGGATTGAAGATTACAAAAATGCCCGTCAATTAGCCGCTTATGCAGGTTTAACCCCCTGTGAGCGCAGTTCAGGAACTTCTGTGCGTGGCAAAACTCGTTTGTCATGTACGGGAAATGTCCGGCTGCGAAAGGCATTGTATATGCCTGCCGTGGTGGCAATGCGTTGTAATCCTTTGCTCAAAGCCGTGAGTGAGCGATTATTGGGTCGTGGGAAGGTCAAAATGCAGGTAATTGGTGCGCTTATGAGGAAGCTGCTACATTTGGCTTTTGGGATTTTAAAGTCCCAAAAGCCTTTCGATCCAACTTATTTACTTGCTACCCCTTGACAGATCAAGACAGTATCTACGGAATTTTGGGATATTTTTTGTGAGGCTATATCGCCAATCAAAACAGAAAAAGGCGAAATTTGTAGGGCGGGTTCACCAACAATTTATGATGAAAATGAATAACTTCATAAACCCGCCCTCCCCCACCAACAATAAAAATGTACCGTGAATTGATTGGTAAAGTGTTGATATAAATCAGGGTGGGGGATGGGGCGGGTTTATGAGATTATTTGTGATTTTTATAGATATCGGCGAACCCGCGCCTACGAATTTTGGGATATTTTTTGTGAACAGAACCCCATCCTACGACCAATTAATATGAGGATATTTCCATTCATAATAATTGGGAAACACAAAATTAGTAAACGAAACCGAAATACTCACCTCCAGTGATTTTACATGATGCCACCAACCGACAGGAATAAATATAACTTCTCCCGGTTCCAAAATTACCTCAATGATTTTTGCATCTCTGTAAAGCGGATATTTGTCATAGTCAGGATTTTCGCCGTCCACCTTGCTAAAAACTCCGACATGATTGTAAAGCAGAGGTGTTTGTTGCGGAGAAATCAATTTAATCAACTTGCGTCCCGATACCTGTGCTAAAACTAAGTTAACTGGGTCGTGATGCAGCGGCGTAATTGTACCCTTCGGGCCGAACCAAAAGAAAACTCTGCCTTTTGTATCGCCGGGAGTCAGGTATTCTGGGAAAATTTCAAAGTCGTTAAATAGCGATTTAAATTCTTCTCTTTCCAGAGTTTGATTGTTCGCAACCATGTAGCAGTCGTTGCTGGGGCCACCGTTGACGACCATATCTATATACTCGCGGAATAAAACAGTTTTTTTATGGTTGTGTACCTTAATTTCGTAATCCGGGTCAGAGTTGCGGTTGGCTTGAATTTCTACCTCTGCATCTCCGTATTTTTGCTGCAAATACTCCGGTGTCCACAACTGCAATGCTTTCCAGTTGTGCATGATATTGGTAATAATTACTGGAGTATTTTTGGCGTAGTAATTCTCTAAGAAATACTCTCTGGAAAGGCTGCTTTTGCGTTCGATTGTGCCAAACTTGGAAGATAGTGCGGCTAATTGATTGTTGATGTTGAGTTGCGATTCCAGTTTTTGCAGCAACTGTACGTATTGACTGCCTGCTTGGAAGTAAGGATGAGATGATATGGCCGTCACTTCTGCGGTTGCTGTTTCGGCATCAATACCTGTATTTATTAAGCCTTGAATGATGTCTGTATCTGGTAGATTTAATAATTTGTTGGCCGCTACCCACTGTTTCAAGTTGTCGGGAACTTCTGGTTTGCTTGGCGCTGTTGCGAGTAGGTTGGGTAAGTTTTGCGTCAGCCATTCTAGATTAACCTGTTGTTGTTCTGTTAGGGTAATCCGCAAGGGGGGAAGTGTGATGGTTAGGGGTTGGGTGTCAGGCATGATTCGAGGGTTTTGTTTTGGGGTAGTTTTGTTTGGCTTGCAGGTGTTTGACTAATATAGCAATCTTGTTTGTATTTGTGGATTTTTTGGGCGAACCGCGAAGACGCAAAGGGCACGAAGGAAGAAAGGAGAGAGTTGATATGACTATTTTAGCTTAACAAGTGTTGTCTGTTTCTGTTTTCTATGTGCGATCGCTTTTTTCCGGATATTTGCGTTATTTTAAGGTTAAGGTTGAATGTTTTTTATCCATTGGCGGGTTCCGAAAGTTTTGCAGGAATCGGAAGCTATTTTGGCGGCTGCGGTGAGGGCATTTGTAAAGTTGTCTTGTAAAATATAGTGACAGAAAGCGCCGTGAAAAATGTCGCCTGCGCCTAATGTGTCTGCGGCTTGAATTTGAGGCACTTCTAAACTGCCGAAACTGCCATTGCTGAGGTATTTAATCGGTTTTTCGCCGCCTGTGATGGCAATGTGGGGAATTCCGGATGCTGAGAGATAAGCAAAGACTTGTTGGGAATTGTTGCAGTCGGGGGGATGAAAGTTATCGGAACATACGGCCCATTTAACGAAGGGCAAAATTTCTGCTAATCCGGGTTTCCAACTCCCGCCATCTAGGAGGATGGGAATGTTTTTTGATTGGGCGAATTGAGCGATTTTTTGGGTGGCTGGAATTTGGTGTCCGTCAAACAGTATGATATTAACTGAGGTTAAAATGTCGGGATTAATTGCTTGGCTGTCAACCTGGGATTTAGTCGCGTTAATCGAGATTACTGCCCGATCGCCCGTTTGTTCAGTTACAATAATCGAAGAGACTGGCGGAGAGTGCGATCGCCCTGGCTGCAAATCGACTATCCTGATATCATACTCCGCTAAGTCTGCACGAATCAATTGGGCGATCGCGCCAGTGCCCAAAACCCCCGCCAACACCGCCGCATTCCCCAAACAGCTAAAAGCAACCGCAGCATTTGTCGCCGGCCCGCCCGCCACAATGGTAGAATCAACAGCAACAACCTTCTGATTTTCACCCGGAGGCTTCTCGGCCAAATAAATTAAATCCAAAGTCGCCAATCCCAAAAACAATCCAGTTTTCATATCCGCATTAATCCGCGTACATCTGCGGTTAAAAACTCCAAATTATCAAAATGCAGCCAAATCCTAACACAGGAACACTTTACATTGTCGGAACCCCGATCGGCAACCTCGAAGACATGACATATCGCGCCATCCGAATTTTACAAACAGTAGACTTCATCGCAGCCGAAGACACCCGCCACACAGGGAAACTTTTACACCACTTTCAAATCAAAACACCCCAAATCAGCTATCACGAACACAACCAACAGCAGCGACTCCCCGAATTAATCGAAAAACTGCAGTTAGGAAAAAGTATCGCCATAGTAACCGACGCTGGAATGCCGGGAATTTCTGACCCCGGATACGAATTAGTCAAAGCCTGCGCCGATGCTAACATTAACATTATTCCGATTCCCGGCCCCAGCGCCTGCATTGTTGGGATAAGTGCATCGGGATTACCTACAGACAGATTTGTATTTGAAGGATTTTTACCCGTCAAAGGTCAAGAACGCCAGCGGAGTTTAGAAAATTTGCAAATAGAATCCCGCACTATTATCTTATACGAATCTCCGCACCGATTGCGGCAAACTTTACAAGATTTAGCAAACACCTTGGGAACCGACAGACAGATTGTGCTAGCGAGGGAATTGACAAAAATGCACGAGGAGTTTTGGCGTGGTAGTATCGAAAGTGCGATCGAACTTTACACCAGTCGCGAACCCCAAGGAGAATTTACCCTAATAATTGCAGGTCTGCAAACAGACGCACCAATTTTCTCCGAAGACGCCATCAAAGCGGAATTACAAACATTAATAGCAGAAGGCATCAGCCGTTCCCAAGCCAGCCGCCAACTAGCCCAACAAACATCCCTCCCCCGCCGCCAAATCTATCAACTCGCCCTCACAATTGGCGACAATGAATCACTCGAACAACCATTAAATGACTCGTGAATAACTCCCTCTTCTCCTCCTCTGCGCCCTCTGCGCCCTCTGCGGTTAAAAAAGAAACTCAATAATCATACTAATAATTCTATGGTACGCGGAAACTACGATCGACAAAAACCCTATTTACGCAACCCCCACATCAACAAACCAATCGCCGAAATCTATGCAGACTTAGACGCCTTTACCTGGGAGATATTTGAAGACCAACCCCACCGCTTCGATACCGTCAGTTTCTACGTCTTGCTTCCCCCGCTATTTTACGAAGGAAAATTCATCAAAGGGATATATTTCAGCGAAGGAGTCGAACTCATCAACAAACTATTTCCTCAACTCTCCTCAGCATTTTTCTCCTTCACCTATTCGCCCGGAACTTCCTATTCCTGGGCACCGGTAGCCGATGCTTATTCCAGTTTATACAAAAACCCGCAGCGAGATAAGTGGTTTCGCGAGACTTATGCCGATCGCGCCAACAAACCGATCATACCACTGCAAGACACAGACTTCATCAACGAATACTTAATTTCTCCCCGCAACGTCCCCGCCAAAGACATCGACCTCCTCGCCGTCGCCCGCATTTCCGAAGAAAAAAATTTGCCAATAATTGCCAAAGCATTAAAAATTTACCGCCAAAAATATCCGCAAAAACCAATAAAATTAACAGTAGTCAGCGGCCACGAATTTGATATTAATAACCTAAATACTCTCGACGAACTCGCCTTAAAAGAATGGCACCAAGTAGAGCAAATTTTAGGCAATCCCTTCGACTATATTAATTTACTGCCGAGAGTTGACTACTACAGCGAAATGTCTGTATATTATTCGCGCGCCCAAGCTTTCGTCCTCGGTTCCCTTCTCGAAGGCAAAAACCGAGGAATTACCGAAGCAATGAGTTGCAACGTACCAGTAATTTGTTTTGAAGAATTCAATCAGTACGCCAGAGGAAACTCACCTGTTTTCCCAGAAGGTGCGGGACTTTACGCCAAATTCGACCCGGAATCCTTAGCCGATACTATTTATACAGTATTGGAAAATCAAACCGAATTTAAGCCGCGATATCAGTATTTAAAGCATTGCGGCCGCAAGAACTTTTTTAACACTTGTATAGACAGTTTTCCTTACTACCAGCATAACATTCCCGACTACAAACCGGGAGCAGCATTTAAGAATTTTTGGCTGGATTTGGCGGTACAGCAAAATTATCAAATTAGTTTGGATAGTTTTTTGTATGGAGGTTCTTCATTGTCTCATATTCGCGGCATAAATACGATTCGGCAAAATCTGGGCGAGTTGACAAAATTTTTATGAGAAGATGACATATTGCAAAACTAGATCGAGTTATCATACAGGAAATACAGGCAAGCGTGGATATCAGCCAACAAAAAGAACAATTTAGTAACACCTACCTGCAAGCCATCGCCACCGTTGCAGGCTATTCTATTTACAAACCCTCCGTAGACGACGACAGCGTAGACTGGGGAATAGCAGCCAAAGGAGGAACAGGTCGCATCCGAGCACCGCGCTTAGAATTGCAGTTAAAATCGACATCAAGAGATGTTCGAGAAAATAACTTGATCCGCTACCCCCTCAAACTGAAAAACTACGATGACTTAAGAATGGATGACTTCGCCATTCCACGAATTTTAGTTGTCGTTTTAATCCCCGAAACAATAGAAGACTGGTTAACCCAGTCGGAAACAGAAATCTGCATGAAGGAATGCGGATATTGGATATCTCTGCGGGGAATGCCAGAAACACAAAACACCACCGCTGTCACAGTCACGATACCCAGAAAAAATCAATTTACAGTCATCGCCCTTCAGTCAATTATGGAGGGGATTAGCCAAGGAGTTCAACCATGAAAGTCACCGTAAAAGATAGCGAAATCCCCGTCGAAACAGTAAACCTAAATCAACTTAGAAATTACCTGCAAATTCACGGGTGGCATGAAGACCAACCTTTCTTAGAAAATGCCACTCTTTGGCACAAACCAGCCGCCGGAGAGGACTTTGAAATATTACTCCCCAACCAACAAACTCTCGGAGATTATGCCGCCCGCATCCGCGAGGCAATTCAAATCTTAGAAATCGTAGAAAATCGCACTCAAATTGAAATTTTAGCAGACTTAATTACTGGGCTTCCCAATACAACTATTCAGGGAGTCGTAATGCAAATTCACACGCCCAACGCCGACAAATTAAGTGGCGAAATTACCTTACTCGGCGTGATTGCGGACAAACTGCGGAAGATTCAAACCGAACTAGCAGACAAAGATTATATCCTCGCCATCAAAGCTTATCAAGAACGCTTACCTTTCGTCTGTACGGGAGATTTAATCAAAAAAAATCAAACCTTTATTCTCAAAAATCCCCACAACTTTATCATAGAAGACCGGGCGGTTGAAACCGCGTCTACACAAACAAAACCCGCCTCCGCGGGTTGAAGAACGGGCGCTTAAAATCAAGTTATTTTCATCAGTCCGCGTCGGCGGACTTCGTTTTTGTAGACGCGGTTTCAACCGCCGTCTTATCTATTTTAGAAGGCAGAAATATCCGCATAAATCTTTTTTGCCAACATCCTAGCCAAATTAACAGGTACGGCATTCCCAACCATTTTATAGCCGTCAGCAATATATTTGTACTTAAAAATAAAGTCATCCGGGAAAGTCTGAACTCTCGCACACTCTCGCACAGAAAGCCGACGGTAAGGCTGAGGCGAATTAGGGTCAAAAATGCGTTTGTCCTTGCCAACTAAAATCATTTTACTAGCTTGAGGGTGCAGAGGTGCGTGTCTGCCGCTTGCCTGAATTGTAAACGAAGGTTCACCCCAACTTCTGACTCGATTCCGCGACATATAAATGCTGGAAAAACCCAAATCTGCACATTCGTGATTCGCGACAGAATCGTGATACTTATCTAGTTTACCATGAACTAGAATTGGTTCAGCCTGTAAATCAAAAATCGCATCTTGCAGCGTCAAAAAATCGGTTCCAGGTTCGGGAAACTCAAAACCCAAACCCAGATCATCCCGATAACCGATAACAATCACCCTTTGTCTATCTTGCGGCACACCAAAGCTTTTAGCATTCACCAACTGGAACGAAACCCGATACCCAATTTCCTCAAACTGCGATAATATATAACTGAAAGCATCCTTATTTCTGGGCGCTAAAATACCCCTAACATTCTCAGCCAAGAAAAACAAAGGCTGCTTGTCCCGCACAATTCTGATATACTCCCAAAAAAGCTGACCGCGAGAATCATCAATCCCGCGTTTTGCACCCGCCGCACTCCAACTTTGACACGGAGGCCCACCGATAATCCCAATACAGTCGGGAATTTCATCAGAATTAATTTTTCTGATATCTCTTTTATCTAACAGAGTTTCAGAATGGTTAAATTGATAGGTATCCCAAATAGACTTATCATATTCATTCGCCCAAACCGGATTAAATCCAGCCAAGCGAAAACCCAAATCCAATCCACCGCAACCCGAAAACAAAGAAATAATATTCATATTTATCAACATCTATCTCTTTTCTTCCTTCGCGGCCTTTGCGCCTTCGCGGTTCGTTAAAAAAAATCTAACTCGAAAACAAATATAACACTGATCATCCTCAATGAATGCAAACTTCATCCTCCAATCTTATCAACACTTCGGCGTACACCTCGGCTTAGAAAGAATTCAGCAACTCCTCGAAAAACTCGACAACCCCCACCAAAAAGTACCCATTATCCACATTGCCGGCACAAATGGCAAAGGTTCCGTTTGCGCCTATCTTTCTTCCGTACTAACAGCAGCAGGCTATCGAGTCGGGCGCTACACATCCCCGCACTTAATCGATTGGACAGAAAGAATTTGCATCAACCAACAACCGATTTCTACAACAGCATTGCAGCAGTGTTTAGAAAAAGTTGTCAGCGCTGCTGAAGGTAATACCGAAACACCCACTCAATTTGAAATAATCACCGCTGCAGCTTGGCTGTATTTTGCAGAACAAAAAGCAGATATTGCTGTCATAGAAACCGGATTGGGCGGTAGATTAGATGCGACTAATGTTTGCGAAACTCCCCTTGTTAGTGTGATTACTTCTATCAGTCTCGAACACTGGCAAATCCTCGGCCCTACTGTCGCCGATATTGCTGGGGAAAAAGCCGGAATTATTAAATCAAAGTGTCCGGTAGTTGTCGGAGAATTGCCAGAATCTGCTAGAAGAGTAGTAGAAAAACGCATTCAAGATTTAGACTGTCCGGCAATTTGGGTAAAACCAGCGGTAGATTTAGGAGAAGGATTTGCAGAATACGATCCCAATCCCGAAATCAGCGTTAATTCGCGTCCATCTGCGGTTAAAATAAGATATCAATTGCCATTGTTGGGCAAAATTCAATTAATGAATTCGGCGATCGCACTTGCGACTCTCCACACCCTCAAAAACCTAGGATGGCAAATCTCCCCCACCGCCATCGCCGACGGTATCGCCAAAACCCAATGGCCCGGAAGACTCCAGCAGACAACTTGGAAAAACCGCAAAATATTAATTGACGGCGCGCACAACCCTGCCGCAGCTATTGCGTTGCGTGAATATGTCGATCGCCTGAACAATCACCCGTCACCGATTAACTGGGTAATCGGCATTTTGGCGACGAAAGACTGCGATGATATTTTACAAGCATTACTCAAAAAGGGCGATCGGCTTTACCTAGTACCCGTACCCGATCAAAACTCCGCATCCCCCGCAGAATTAGCAGCCATTGCTGAAAATATCTGCCCCAAATTAACAATTTGTCAAGCCTTCCCAGACTTAACAACAGGTTTAGATGCTGCCGTTGCAGATGACAATTTAACAGTGCTCTGCGGTTCCCTTTATCTAGTCGGCTACTTCCTGCAACAACAATCTCAATTTTAAACTCATTCTGCCTGAAGATTAATTTTCGAGTAAACTGGGAATGGTAATTCATAGAAACTGGATTTATTGTCATAATATCATGTCCCCGATCGCGGAATAGGAGAATAGAAATAGCTAATTATACAAACAGACTTCTCCCAGGGGAAGGCGCAGTTGGGTGTTACGGAGACCTGCTTAAAGCTGGATGCAGAGGCGATAATCTGACACCACATCACATTCCTTCTAATGGATTCATGGCAGCAAAAGTTCCTGGTTACACGAGAGAAATGGGTATTGCTATAATGATGGAACACCCCTTGCCCGGTAAAGGAGGTCGTCATCGCCAGACTATCTCTTACGGACAATCCCCCAATCTCAGCTTGTTACCAAGAGAAGCACTAGCTAGAGAAATTAGCGATGCACGAGTAATTTATCGCCGTCAGGGACTTTATACGCCACAAATTAGGCGCAGCTTACAGCAAGTTATCCAGTTAAATAAGTTAGGTTGGTTAGGCGTTTTTAAAAAGAGAGGAAATAGCTGATGAAGGAAAATAGCTGGATTAGCATTTTGGACGCTAATAAATTAATGCGATCGACTGAAGAAGTAACAGCTTTTGAAAATGCTTTAGCGGAAGTCGCTAAGCATCATGAGAGCGAACAATTACCAGATTTACATCTGATTTTAGATGATCGCTGCCAACAGCCAGAGGTCATGTTTAGCCTAATTCATTTTTTAGAATCTTTTGAAATGGAACAGCAGTTACAAGCATTTATCAGTGTCATCCCACAATTAATTATTTTTGCCTCTGATTGGACAAGAATACTCCACAGTCGCATTCTGAATGATGAGGCTGCCTGTCGTTTGTATAGAAATTTGTTACATTCAATTAACACTCACAGTCCCCATTTTATTCGACAATTGCTCGAAGAAAGTGCTACCTATCAATTGACGCATCAAGATTCACCGATTGAGCTAGCTGTACAAGTTAATTACCGCTGATGAATATTTAGAAGTACGCGCGAGCGAAGCTATCCCGTAGGGAATCGCTCTTTTTTCCTTAACCTTGTGTTTCTTCCTCAGTAAAAATAGGAGGCCACAATTCCGAAATGGGCAATTCCCAACCGGGAACAAGCTCTGGTATTGTTAAAATATCGCCATTTCCTAAAATAGTCGGTTCGCCAGTCGATCGATAAATAGTCACTGTTTCTTCATCAGGATCGATCAGAAGTCCGACAACCGCCCCCAACTCGATAAACTTCAAAACCTTGGTTTCTATAGGCTTAATGCGATCGCTTTGAGATTTAATCTCAACCACCAAATCCGGGACAAGTTCACCAAAATAACGCGGACTTTGGCGCAAGCGGGCCGCGCGCACAAACGAAACATCCGGCGCTTTGATGTTTGTATTCGGCATGATGAAACCGCCTGCGGAGTCAAACACTCTCCCCAACCGACGGGGATTTACCCAAACGAAAAGAAAGGCGATGAGACGGCTACTGATTTCACTGGATACGATGTCTGATGGCCCCATAACTGAAAGTCTCCCGTCTTCTAGTTCAATTTTGTAATCTAAACCCGCTTCGGAAAAAAGAGTTTGAACTTGGTTTAAATCTTTGACTGTCATTGCTGTCATAAAACTTGCTCCTATTCTAGGCTGAACTTTGATTTTAACACAAGTCAAATTTCTGAATATTTTATTAATTCAGGCTATATTCGTACAAATCATCAATCAATCTGCATTGATAAAGGCGATCGCACGGAATAAATAAACCCGGATTCTGGGATGAGCGATCGTTCTGATCAACAAACATTGACCTCTAAAATAGTCGAGATTGACTTATCCAGACTTTTCCTCCGACTCCGCCTTGTGAAGATGCGGTAATTTCATCATTCGATAATAACTTAAAAGCTTATATATATGGCGGCACACATTCCCATTATTTAATAATACGTCAACTGGCAGCAAAAAACAAGGGGCGAGAGTAAAAAAAATTAATGCCTAATGCCCAATGCCCCATGCCCAATTTTTGTTACAATACAAGTGAGTTTAGAAAAATTTAGAGATAGAAGTTTATGAGCAGCCTTATATCGGTGCAAACGCTAATTGAATATATAGAAGCTTTGCCAGCCCAAGAGCAAACTTTACTATTTGACGAGCTTTTCAGACGAAACATCATCAAGCAGCGTCAGGAAAACATCGATTCTTCTACAGTCAAGGTAGCTGGTGAGTCGGCGATCGGGCAAGCACTAGAAAAGTTAGGCCCGGAAAACACCAAGCATAGAGTAAACATGGTCAAATTTTTTGCCGCGCTTCAAGAAGCAGACCCGATTATCTTTGGAAAAATAGAAAATCCGCGCCAGGAAAACACCAAGCAGATAGTCAAGACAAAAACACTCTTAACAGGTAACGCTACCTGCGACATTCGCGCAGCCGATCGCACTAACTTTGGGGGCGACTTCGACAGCTCAACTGCTCACATAATCATTAAAAACGAATCAGACAGAACAGTCAGTGCAGCGTTGCTGGGATGGCCCGAATGTAAAGCTTTTGGCCAGACGCGATCGCAAGCACTGCAAAACCTTCACGATTTAGTAAATACCCAGCTAGCCGAAGCAGAAATCGTCTCTGTCAAACTCACTTCTAGTCGATCGAACAATCCTTGGGTGAGGTTAGCTGGTAAGTATGAAAACGATCCGCAATACGATGAGGTATTGGCACACATAGAAGAATATCGCCGCGAACTCGATGCAGAAACCGAAGCTTATTATAGTCAAATTGACGCTGCGGTTGAGACAAAATGAGCCGATACATACTTGATACGGATTGTTTCTCCCTTTGGCAAAAGAATCATCCAATGATGGTGCAGCGGGTCGAGGTTAACGCAGAAAACCTTGCTGTAACTATCGTAACCGTAGAGGAAGTAATTCGCGGCTGGTTCAATGTTATCAGACAGGCTTCGACACCTTCGCAAGCGAACAAATTAGTATGGGCTTACACCAGCTTAGGGGATACATTAGATGATTTCAAAAATCTCAACATTCTGAAATTTGACCAGAATGCTTTCACTATTTACACCGAGTTCCCTCGTCAAATAAGAGGTATCGGCACGCAAGATTTGCGGATTGCTGCTATTGTACTTGCTAATAATGCTATCCTCGTTACGCGGAACAACCAACATTTTTCGCAAGTGCCTGATTTAGTGCAGGAAGATTGGACAATTCAACCTTAAAAGCAAGGGGCGATCGCAAAATAATCTGCCCCAGCTTCCAGAAAAAACTACCTTTGATCCCAAGCTGTCGCCGCATCAGTCACAGCTTGTTCCACCGATTTTTCCTCCAACATCGCCGCCTGCAAATTGTCATAAATCGCCTTTTGCAACTTCTTAACATCCTTGAGAGGCGGAATTAACAACTCAGCTTTTGCCAAGCCAGAAGCACTCACAATCCTAGCTCGATCGCTCGGAGCAGCATCAGCCGGAACACTCTTAAAATAAGAGTCCTGCAAAGCCTCAACCGTAGAAGGCAAAACATTAGCAACCTTCGCAAAAGCCAACTGATTTTGAGAATTAGTCACGAACAAAGCAAACTTCACAGCATCATCAGGGCGCTTGCTGTCGCGAGGTACAACCAAATTCATCACCGCCACAGTCTTCTTGCCGGTTTCCCCCGTAATTTGAGGCGCAGCAGCCGAGACAGCACCAATATTCGGAGCATTCTCAGCGATCGCCTTTAAAAACTGCGGCCCCGAACCCAACAAAGCAGTTTCTCCAGCTTGATAAAGCTCGATCGCCCTGCGATGTCCCTGCACCAAAACATCCTGCGGCAAAAATCCGCCCTTGTACAAATCCACCCAATACTCAAAAACAGCCTTCCCCTTATCAGTATTAAAAGCAGCCTTACCTTTAGCATCAACCAAAGGCACACCCATCTGCACAAAAGATTGCAACACCTCCGACGAATCTTCCGGTACAAAAGTCGCAAAAAAAGCAAATTTACCAGTCTTCTCCTTCACCTGTTTCGCCACAGCAGCCAACTCGGTATAGGTAGCGGGAGGCTTAGCAATTCCAGCTTTTTTAAACAACTCCGTATTGTAAATAGTTACCCCAGTTGTCAGATACCAAGGAATCCCAAAAGTCTTGCCATCGAGTACGCTAGCTTTCCAGATATTCGGGAGATAGAGCGATCGCACTTGCTCAGAAATTCGAGAGTCCAAATCCAGCCAAGCATTGCGCCCCGCCAATAGTGAAGCAAAATCGGGATTCAGGTTCACCACATCCGGCGCAGTTTTCGCCGAAACAGCACCCAAAATCTTACTTTCCATCGCCGACCAAGGGACATCCACCCAACGCACCTTCACGCCCGGATTTTTGGCTTCAAAATCGGCGATCGTCTGATTGAAATAGTCAGTAAACTGAGGTTGAAGCTGCATAGTCCAGAACTCGATTTCGTTGGCATTCTTAGTCTGGGAATTCACAGCCGGCTTGCCGCAACTTACCACCGCAGCCAGCAGCAGCCCCACCAGCCCAAAAACAGCAAACAGTTGCCAAGATTTACGTTTCATAGAAATAAAATTGAGAATCATGGTTCGCCAACGAGAAAACAAGCATCGCCCGGAGAGAGTGCGCCAGAGTCAAGCGCGAGAGTTTTGTGCCCTAGCCCCGAGAGGGAGAGAGTCGGTTTTGCTGCCGAATCTATCGGTTTTCGGTCGATCGAGCTGAAATTTGTTGACATTCGCAGCAGAATAGCTATTGTCAAGTAAATTGGATAGCATAAAATCGGAACTGGCGATCGCGCCACAAAGACTGTGCAGCGCAGAAGCAGGCGGGATACCGAGATTACAGTATCAGTGGCAATTGGAAACCGAATCTCCAACAGCCAACGGCTGAATCAGGCTGGCCAACTACAAAATAAAAAAATAGCAACTACCAGCGACCCAATCCTATGGTTAACTTTTTCAAAGGTCTACTTTCCCAACGCCAGCCAGGAATCGGGATCGAAATAGCCCCAGACCGCATCAACATCATTCAGCTCGAAAAGAAAGCTCAGGCTTTAAAATTAGGCCTCATCGCCTCAATAGAAGTACCAGAAGACTATATACAAGAAGGACAAATAGTCGATCCGCCGGGAATGGCAGAACTAATACGTACCGTCCTCGCAGAAAACAAAATCAAAGCCAAGCGAGTAGCCACAGCCATTCCCGGCCGCGAAGCTGTGATCCGCCTCATTCCAGTTCCTGCAGAACTCAACCAAGAAGAACTGCGGGATTACATGAATGCAGAAGCAGGGCTCTACTTGCCGTTTCCCAGAGAAGACGCCGACGTAGACTATCAAAAAATCGGCCTGTTTGTAGATGACGATGGCGTAGAAAAAGTGCAAGTAGTATTAGTGGCAACCCGCAGAGAAGTTACCGACACCTACATCGAAACCTTCAAAGAAGCCGGACTGATTATAGACGTGCTAGAAGTAACCAGCTTTGCCCTGATTCGCACCCTCAAAGACCAACTGCAACAATTTTCCTCCCAAGAAGCCGCAGTCCTCACCGACATAGAATTTGACAGTACCGAATTAGCTATAGTAGTGGACGGCATACCGCAATTTAACCGTACCATCCCGATCGGCACATACCAAATCCAGACCGCCCTCAACCAAGCCATGAACCTGCCGCCAACCAGAGACACCAGCGAATTGCAAGGCATGACCCTGCCAGTCACAGATACAATGGGCGCATCTGGAGACGCCAATCCCGGCACCAATGCGATGATTAAAGTATTGGGAGAACTAGCAGACGAATTGCGTCGTTCAGTAGACTTTTACCTGAACCAGAGCGAAGAACTCGAAGTAGCGCAACTGTTGCTAGCGGGCCCAGGAGCTGCGATCGGCAAACTTGACGAATTTTTCATGCAAAGATTAAGCTTGCCGGCATCTCAAGTAGACCCAATCGAAACCCTAGGACTCGAAATCAGCCAAGAAATTAGCCCAGAACAGCGAGCAGGCTTAGGAGTCGCCCTAGGTTTAGGACTGAGGGAGGTGATGTGACCTCAAACTTTTAGATAATAGAAAAACAGATTTGAGAATTTTCGGAAAAAGCTTCTTCCGAAAAAAGAAGACCCCTGATACAGAAGGTAGAATATTGGAGGTAAAAGGTAAAAGGTAAAAGGTAGAATATCGGAGGTAGAAGCAACCACTTCCTGCGGTAGAAGGCAGAAAGTTCTTTGTTTCTTTCTTCCCTAAATAAATCCTTCACTTATACCGGCAATCTGGCGCTGTGTCTAAAATCTAAAATTTCAAATTAAAATCTATAGCAACAGCCAAGACGGTTGGGACGTTCTTAATTGCTGAAACCATGCGGTCGATTGCACCTGCCATCGGATTTATTCCTTCTTCCTTCTTCCTTCTTCCTTCTTCCTTCTTCCTTCTTCCTTCTGCTATAAAATCGAGTGAAGCCATGTACAGCCTAGATATTAATTTTCTCAACGACCGCCCCGACTACAAACCAGTCACAGCAGCCAAAAGCTCAAGTAAAAAAAGTTCCGGGGGAGTCAAAGACCAACTGCCCCTAATTGGGGCGGCGCTGTTTGCCTTCGGCATCAACGCCGCAGTCATGGGCACCTGGTGGTGGGCGACTAACGAAAATACCGGCTTGGCCACAGAACAAGCAACCATCGACCAAGAACTGGCAAAGTTAAACACTCAAGCCAACGCCATCAAAGCCATCAACGCCGAAACCGACAAAGTTACCGCAGAATACAAAGCATTAGCCGGAGTATTCGACCAAATTAAACCTTGGTCGGCGATGCTGCAAGACCTGAGTGTCCGCACTCCCGCCGGAGTGCAAATTTCCAAAATCGAGCAAATCGAGCCCAGTCCATCCCCAGTTGCAGCAGCACCGCCACCCCCCGCAGCAACTCCCGCCGCCTCCCCGGGGGCGAGTCCGTCTCCGGGGGCGAGTCCCTCCCCAGCGAGTCCCACCCCGGTGGCTGCTCCCGTCCCAGTCGCCCCGCCGCAGGCGGCAAAAGTACAAATTTCAGGGATAGCCAGTACCTTTGCTCAAGTTAACGACTTTATGCTCCTAGTCCAGCGCTCTCCTTTCTTCCTCGACACCGATACCAAACTGGTAGCAGCCACACTAAAAAGCAACCCCACACAATTACAAGTGCGCAACCCAAGCGCAGCAGCAGCAGAACTTCCCAAACTGCGGCCCGTGGTGGAATATAAAATTGAAACAACGCTCAGCCCGACTGGCGCCACCGAGTTGCTCCCCGAGCTGCGGAGCAAGCAAGCAGACGGGCTAGCAATACGGATAGAAACACTTCAAGAAAAAGGAGTGCTAGAACCAGAAAAAACAGAGGTTAAAAAACCATGACAGCAGAGTTTCTTCCCAGCGGGGCACAAGCAGAAGAAGCCGGGACTCAGGAAATATTCGGCATTAAGCTGACACCCCAAGTCCAAGCAATAGGCGTCGCAGTTCTCGGCCTAGTCATTGCCGGTGGCCTTTGCTACCAGTTTGTACTGCCAGAATTCCAAAAAGGCGGCGAATTCAAGCAAAAACTTAGCGAAAGCAAGCAAACGCAACTGCAATTGCAAGCTCAAATTCAAAAAAAGTCAGAAGCAGAAGCAAAGCAAGAAGAAGCAAAACAGCGCCGCGCCCAAGTGACGGCAATGTTTGCCAGCGATGCGGGCGCTACCACGTTGCTGCTTGACATGACCCAACTGGTTAATCGAATCAACGTCGGCGTGCAAGGGGACGACCTCAAGGCTAAAATTACCAAATTTGAGCCGGATGTGCCACCAGCAGGAGCAGCACCGGTGCCGGGAGCTCGCGACCCAGATATTCTCAGCGATACGTCCTTCGGGCCGTCCCTGGCTGGCAAGCTCAGACGCAAAAAATATAAGGTAGAGTTTGAAGGCAGTTTCGCTCAAACCCGCAATTTTATGCGTAACTTGGAGTTGATGCAGTCGCTGTTGGTAGTGAGGAATTTGAAGTCTGAATTGCTAACATCAACTCAGTCAATGCAAATAGATTTTTTGAAAGGAAGAATAGTTCCTGTGGAGCAGCCACAAACTAAGATTAAAACGGCTTTTGACTTGCACGCGCTGCTGCCGTTAAAGCAAGAAGAAAAACTACCAACTCCGGCTCCGAGTCCTGCTGCTAAGTAGCGGTACTTAAGCGGATATTAGGTATTCCCAGTCGCTGTTTCAGCAGAAGGTAGAAGCGAGAAGGTAGAAGGTAGAATTTAATATATAAATGCCATAAAAATATTTTTTCGTATGGCAATATAAGATAATTTTCTGCCTAATTTATTCTAACTTCTTCCTTCAATAAAGTGTCAAATAAAGAATGTTTCAGTCAGCGTGAGAGGCTCGAAACTCAAGACTGGAACAAATAAGCAAATAACAAAGTTGTAGTTGAGGAGAGAACGTGAAACAGCATCTACGGTTAAGTGGAGGACTTTTGAGCAGTGTTGCCGGAGTTCTGATCGCCCAAGCGCCCGTCTCGGCCGCGCCGACTCAAGTCACAGGAGTGCAAGTAAGTCAAGCGAATAATGGGGTAAATATTGTCCTAGCTACGGAAAAGGGCGATCGCCCGCAAGTTTTCGCCATCAACAACGGGAATACTTACCAAGCCACAATCATCAACACCCAGCTCCGCCTGCCCCAAGGCAACAGCTTCCGGCAAGATAACCCAGCTCCAGGCATTTCCTCAGTAGAAATCACCCAGGTAGAGGCTAACAGCATCCGCGTTGTGGTAGCAGGCACCAACGGAGTTCCCAACGGACAAGTTATGCCCGGACAAGGCCAAAACATCGTCCTCAGCGTTGCCGGACAGGGCGGGACTGTGCAATCTACCCAAGCTACACAGCCTGGATTGCCCTCGCTCAACCAAGCCCAAAGTGCACCCCCGCCACCTCCCGGACTGCCGCTGAACCCAACAACTTCCCGGCCGGCCCCCGTCCGCACGTCGCAAAACCCGAACGTGATGCTGCCAAATCCCGAAGTTACTGTGACTAGGAACGATCGCCCGCCCCTCCCCAGCGAAATACAATCTCAGAGCAATCAAGCTCCGCCTTTCCAGCCGCGAGCTATAGCACCGCCCCTGGGAGACATCTCCGTATCTAACATCGCTCCGGCTGCGGCAAATATAGAACTAAGTTCGGGAGAACGCATCCCCCGCTTGGTGCTGCGGGATGCCCCAGTCCGCGACGTTTTAGCTCTGCTGGCCCGGGCTGCCGGATTGAACATTGCTTTTACAGGCGGTGGAGCCCCCGGTCAACCGGGCCAAGCCGCTCCGGCCGCACCGGGAGCGGCAGGAGGCTCCGATGAAGGACCGAAGATTTCCTTGGACATCGAAAATGAGTCGGTGCAAGATGTTTTTAATTACGTGCTGCGGATCAGCGGACTGCAAGCGAACCGCGTCGGGCGCACGATTTTTGTCGGTTCTAATTTGCCTCTGGACTCGCGCAATATTATCGTTCGGACTCTGCGACTCAATCAAGTCAGATCTACGGATGCAGCTAACTTTTTGAGCGCTCAAGGTGCAGAAACTCAACTGCCGATTACTCGGGTAACTATCCAAACCGTGGGCCAGGGAAATTCGGCACGGGATGTGGAAATTCGGGAACCGGACATTAAGGCGATCGGCGCTAAGGACGGCAACGGGCCGCTCTTGCTGAGGGGACTGTCGGTGCTGGCAGATGCGAGGCTCAATTCGATCACTTTGGTGGGCGATCCGCGCAAAGTTGATATTGCCGTGGCTTTCTTGACTCAGCTAGATTTGCGCCGCCGTCAAGTGGCTGTCAACGTCAAGGTGATCGATATCAACTTGTTGGGAGCCAACAACAGTAGCAGCAGTTTCTCTTTCGGAATTAATAACAATTTCTTTGTGAATGAAAACGGAGTAGCAAGTCTGAATTTTGGTGGCTTGCGGCCGGCTACAGCTAATGATGTCAATAATGCTAACAATCGATCGACTCCGCCGATCGTCACCAACCCCATAGGAGCCGTAGCTCCTATCTACGATCAGAGGGGCAATTTAATCAACGTGCCTCTAACAGGGACTCCTACCTACGATCGGAATGGCAATTTAATCAACGTGGCTAACAGTGGCGGGGCGTTCCTCCGCCCGACAGCAATTACTGGAGACCCCGGACGAATTGGGGTTGACACTTACGAGCCTGGAACGGCTACCGCTGGCGGCGCTGCGACTTTCGCCCTGTTCCCGCTGTTGCAATATCCGAGGAGGTTCCTGTCGGCGTTACAGGCAACTATTGAGACTCGGAATGCCAAAATCTTGACTGATCCGACTCTGGTGGTTCAAGAAGGAGAAACGGCGAATGTGAATATTACTGATGAGGTGATCTCTAACATCACACAGCAAACGCAGACTACCGGCAATACAAGTACCACAACAACAACGGCCGTTAAGGATCGCGCAGGTTTACAGTTAGGGGTGGCGATCGATCGGGTTGACGATAATGGCTTTGTCTCTCTGCGGGTGAACCCGATTATCAGGACACCATCCCCGCCTGTAGACTTGTCCACGCCCGGGAGCACCAATCAGATCACTCTGCTGGGCGAGCGCTCTTTGCAATCGGGGCTAATTCGCCTGCGGGATGGTCAGACTTTGATTCTTTCGGGGATTATCCGCGATGAAGAACGGGTGCAAGCGAACAAAATTCCGATTTTGGGAGATTTGCCGATTATCGGTTCCCTCTTCAGGAGAACCACTAAGAGCAACCAGCGGGCGGAGTTGATTGTGTTGCTGACTCCGCAGATTTTGGATGATAGCGATCGATCGAACTTTGGCTACCAAAACAACATCAGTCCCGACGCCCGCCAACTGTTGCAGCGCAGTCAGCCCGTCCAGCCCAGACAGTAGGCCTCGGACGAAGGAAGAAGGAAGAAGGAAGAAGGAAGATGTGTCAACTTAAGGTCAAAAGTAGTGCAGGTCTGCTGTCTGATGATTGGCAGAGTCTCGATCTCCCTGGCACACCCCTTAAGAAGGGGGGGGACAAGAGCGTCGTCCAAGTCCCCCGACTATCCGGGAGACAAGAGCGTCGTCCAAGTCCCCCGACTATCCGGGAGACAAGAGCGTCGTCTAAGTCCCCCGACTATCCGGGGAGAGGGACAGGATTCTTCTCAAAGTCCCCCTTTTTAAGGGGGATTTAGGGGGATCTGGCCTCGTCTATAAACGAGAGATACAAAGATTTTTAGGCGATTGTTGACACCAATCGAAAGAAGGAAGAGGTTCGAGGAAAAGAAAAATTTCGTTTCCCCTTGACAAATCACACTTTTTCCCTTTTGTTTCACCTTCTTTCCCTCAGAAGGAACAAGCAAGAAGGAAAAAAATTTTGTTTAACTCTTGACAAATGACATTTTATTCTTTCTATTTTTACTTATTTTCCAATTTCAAATCCACTCCCGGCGAAAAATCTTGTGTCCAAAGTGGTATTTTTTTACCTAAATTTGGGTATTAATTCTAAAAAGTTGGCAAGTTCCATATAAATTAAAGGTTCCACCGATCCATAACGGTCGGCAAGACTTTAGAATAATGCAGTGAAAATTAGATGCTGTCGGGTTTTCAGCAACTAAAAACAAAAATTCCTTTTGTGACCAATTATCCTAGGGTAATTAGTATTCAGCAGGAGTTGTTAATTGGGGAAGCGGGCTGGAGCAATGGGGACTACCCAAACGCTCCCAACCGAAACTTCAATGCAGTTAAAACTCACAACTAATAGTTGAACTCTGTTTAACGTAATTTTGCAAATCCAGAAGAGGAGTTCGGAATGAACAAAGGTGAATTGGTTGATGCAGTCGCGGAAAATGCTAGTGTCACTAAAAAACAGGCAGATGCCGTTTTGAGTGCAGCGTTGGAAGCAATCATGAAAGCTGTCTCCGAAGGCGACAAGGTGACACTGGTCGGTTTTGGCTCGTTTGAGTCGCGGGAACGTAAGGCCCGTGAGGGTCGCAATCCCAAAACTGGTGACAAGATGGAAATCCCGGCAACCAGAGTTCCTGCATTTTCTGCCGGCAAGTTGTTTAAGGACAGAGTTGCACCGCCGAAAGAACCCAAAATTTAATTGGTGAACTGAGTCTTGATTAGACCTGTACACGGTGGGAATTTAGCTTGGGCAGCCGCACTGGCTGGCTGCCCTCCCTCTGCTATTCTCGATTTTTCTGCCAGTATCAGTCCTTTGGGCCCTCCTGAGTCTGCCCTGGCTGCGATTCAAGCTCATTTGAGCAGTCTCACGGCTTACCCAGACCCGGATTATGGAGTGCTGAGGACTGCTTTGGGTGAGGCGTTTAATGTTGACCCGGATTGGATTTTGCCGGGGAATGGTTCGGCGGAATTGTTGACTTGGGCTGCTTGGGATTTGTCGAAGCTGGAGGCGACTTATTTGGTGACTCCGGCTTTTGGCGATTACTTGCGGGCTCTGAAGGCTTTCGGGGCGCAGGTGCTGGATTGTACTTTGAATCTCAAATCGTTGGACTGGGAGACTGGCAGCGGGTTGGTAACGGATGATTTGTCGGTTTCTAATGGTTCCCTTGTCTCCCCTTCTCTGGCTATCCCGGTTCCTCTTGCTCTGGATGCCGATCGAGGTTTGCTACTGAACAACCCGCACAATCCGACGGGTTTGCTGTTCGCTAGGGAGGCGATTCGGCCTTATTTGGAGCATTTGGCTTTGGTGGTGGTGGATGAGGCCTTTATGGACTTTCTACCGCCTGCGGAGCAGGAAAGTTCGATCGCTCAGGTTGAGGAGTTTCCGAATTTGGTGATTTTACGATCGCTCACCAAATTCTATTCTCTGCCGGGACTGCGGATGGGATGTGCGATCGCCCATCCCGATATCCTCCGCCGCTGGCAGTTGCTGCGCGATCCTTGGCCTGTGAATGCCTTGGCTGCGGCGGCGGCTGCCGCTGTGGTGCGAGATGCTGTTTTTGAGCGGCAAACTTGGGATTGGCTGCCTGTGGCCCGCCGAGAGCTATTTGAGGGTTTGGCTGATTTACCAGGTTTGCGGCCAATGGCTGGGGCGGCTAATTTCTTGTTGGTTGAGTCGTCGGTGTCGGTGGCTGCGATTCAAAAAAGTCTGTTGCAACGACACCGGATTTTGATTCGCGATTGTTTGAGTTTTCCTGAGTTGGGCGATCGATATTTTCGGGTAGCCGTGCGATCGAGGGCGGACAATCTGCGATTGATTGCTGGACTTGCCGATGTCATTAGTCGTTAACTCGGAAATTTATCTCACGTCTTAATCTTTTATTTTGGCGTGAGATTAATGCCAGAAGAGCGGGCGAATGGAATTCGCGCCTACACAGACAAAACCCGCCTCCGCGGGTTGAAGAGTGGGTCATTAAAATTACGTTATTTTCTTCAGTCCGCGGAGGTGGACATCGTTTGTATAGGCGCGGTTTCAACCGCCGTCCTATCTACTATTGACTTCTTTATTTATGCTTGACTATGATTTAGTGATTATTGGTGGAACTCCGGCCGGACGCTATGCTGCTTTGATGGCAACTAATTTCCCGGCCCGCGTTGCTTTGGTGGAACCGCTAAGTAATTCGCAAGATTTGCCGACTGGTGGGAAAGAGTCGATCGACCTTGGTTTAAGATACAGCCAAACTTTGAGCGAGGCTGCTCGTTTTGCCCAGCAGATTAGCCGCCAACAGTTCGGGGCTCGGTGGGAAGTGGCTAATTCGGAAATGCCGATCGAATTGCGGTTTGATGGGGTTCAGAAGTGGGCCGAGGGTGTTGTTGCTAATTTAGAAGAAATTGATGATCTCGGCGTTTTGGCTGCTCGCGGGGTCGATATTATTTTTGGTAGCTGCGAGTTTGTTACCAAACCGCATTTGGCTTTGATTGTGGGTGACAGGAAATTGCGATCGCGCTGTTATTTGCTAGCTTGTCCAACAATGCCTGCAATTCCCAATATTGAAGGACTTTCGTCTGTCGGCTTTTTTACTTCGGAAACTGTCGGGGAATTAGCAAAACTTCCAAAGTTACCTAAAAGTTTGGCTGTAATCGGCGCAGATCCCAGCGGTGTCGAAGTCGCTCAAACTTTTGCTCGATTAGGGGTGGCTGTGACGCTTGTGGTGAAGGGTTCCCACATTTTGACGAAAGAAGACCGAGAGGCTGCTGGCTTGGTTCAAGCTGCAATGGAAGCCGAAGGAGTGCGGATTCTGACTGCTACTGAGGTGACTCAAGCTAGGGTGATTGATGGTAAAAAGTGGATTCAAGCTGGGCCAAGGGCGATCGAGACTGAGGAGATTTTTCTCGCCGCGGGCCGCCAGCATAATTTTGCATCATTAAATCTGGAAGCGGCTAGAGTTAAATTTAGCGATCGCGGGTTGATTTTAAATGAAAAGCTGCAAACAACTAATTCGCGGATTTATGCGATCGGTGATGTTGCTGGGGGTTATTCGTTCCCTCACATTGCTAATTGCGAAGCTGCGATTGCTGTGAAAAATGCTTTGTTTTTGCCGATGTATCAAATAGATTATCGCGGGATTCCTTGGGCGATTTTTTCTGACCCGCAGTTGGCGAGGGTTGGCTTGACTGAAGCGCAAGCAAGACGACGTTTTGGAGACGATTTGATTGTTGGTCGGGAATATTTCAAGAATGTTGAAAGAGCTCAAATGTCCGGGGATACAACGGGTTTTTGCAAGATTGTCGGGCGGCGCAATGGGGAGATTTTGGGAGCGAGTATTGTGGGGCCACAAGCTGCTGAGTTGATTCATGTGATCGCCCTTGCTGTCCGTCACGGGATGAAGGTTGAGGCGATCGCGGAACTTCCTTATATTTGGTCAAGTTTTTCGGCAATTAACGGTCAAACTGCTGCTGTTTGGGAGTCGCAGCGCCTCCGCAGCAATACTTTGATCCAGAATTTATGGGAGAATTTGTTTCACTGGCGCAGGTATTGGAAATGAACAAATTGGGCATTGGGCATTGGGCATTGGGCGAAGCGAAGCGGAGGGATTGGGCGAAGCGAAGCGGAGGGATTGGGCGAAGCGAAGCGGAGGGATTGGGCATTGGTAATTGGTAATTGGTTAGTAGTTATTTGTAATTGGTAAACAGAGATACATTATTTGTTAAAACGGTAGTGCTTTTATGTAAAGGATGGAGAAGATTGAGGCGGTTGAGTCTTCAGCATTGCTAATCGGATTTGGTAATTGTAGTCATGAATAAAATTCCAAATAGCACCCTTATGATTCTCCAACTTCTACATTGCATATTCGGGGCGATACTCAGAGCTTCGTAAGGGTTGGGATCTCGGTGGCGCACAGCGGGCGATCGCAAATGCCCAATTTCTAAAGCTGCAAATTGCCTCCGCCACTCAGCCATTCGCCACTCGGATCGAATCCTAAAAGTTTATCCCGCAGACTGTTGCATTTTTGCGATATATATGATATGAGAATCAGGGCGTGGGGCCCGGCGCTGATTCAAGCTAAATCAAATTGCGAATTGGCTACTGAGTCCGCTTGCATGGAGAATCGCTAAATTACGAATGATAACAATTCTCATTATAGGGCGATCGGGCATTTCCGTGGACAGCAATCCAAAATAAACTTGAATTCCCATTCACCTTAATGTTGCAAGGAGGCTCCCGCTATAACGAAGTTTAGCGGCGAGAGGAATTGCAACCAGTATAAACGTGCGACAGCACAACGGCAATAATTAAGCTATACTCATAGTAGTGAGTTTTTTGGTGAGATGGAACAAGTCCTGACTTTAGTTGTAAAGCTTCAAGCTAGTATCGAACAGCAACAATTGTTGTCCGAGACAGCTTATGCTTTTGCGTCAGCTTGTAACTGGATTAATCAAAATGTTAATCATAACCTAACTAACAGAAACTCAATCCAAGCTGTCTGTTACAAAGATGTGAAAGAACAGTTTGGACTAACAGCTAACCATGTTGTTAGAGCTTGTGCCAGAGTAGGAGCCAATCGTCTAACGGCAAAACAGAAAGGGAAAAAGGTCAAGAGCTTTAAGCCCACTAGCTTTGATTGTGATGCTAGGACTTTTCGTTTCGTTGAGTCAAATTGGACGGTGAGCATTTCTACAACTCTCAAGCGGTTAACAGTTTCTTTGAGAGCTAGTAACTACCATAAGGGCAAGCTAACAGGTCATAATCCTACTTCGGCTCAAGTTTGTTTGCACAAAGATGGTTGCTGGTACGTCCATATTCAGCTCAAATCGGAAACTCCGAAACCTCAAAAAACAACTAACGTAATTGGTGTCGATTTCGGAAGGCGTGATATAGCTGTAACTAGCACAGGTAAATCGTGGTCAGGTAAGGAGATTCAAAAAACTAGAGATAAGTATAGCCGTGTTCGGGCTTCTTTGCAAAAAAAAGCATCTCAAGGCACAAGGTCATCTAGACGTAGAGCTAGACAGATTTTGAAACGGTTAGGAGGTCGTGAAAGAAGATACCAAGCATGGCTAAATCATAACATCTCAAAAGCCATTATTAATGATGCAAAACAGACTCAATCCTTTGTTTCAATCGAAGATTTAACAGGGATTCGCGAACGCACTAACTCTAAACCCAGAAACAAGACTGAAAGAAGAAGGTCTAATTCTTGGGCTTTTTATCAGTTAAGAACGTTTCTCGAATACAAAGGAATAAAGGAAGGGATTGAGGTAGTTGCCGTCAATCCAGCCTATACGAGCCAAAGTTGCCATTGTTGTTTGCATATCGGTGTCAGAACCGAGAAGAAATTTAAGTGCAGCAATAAAGTCTGTGGTTGGATTGGTGATGCAGACGAAAATGGCTCGAAGATGATTGCATTATTGGGGGCGAGTGTAAGCCGTCCTAGAGGTTCTGAGTTGTTGTCTTGTGCAATCGCTCAAGGGCTACCAAAAGCCCTCACTATAGCGTTAGCTTAGTGGCGGGTAGTTTACTGTCCTATCTGGTAATTATCTGCGTTAATCTGTGTTAATCTGCCTCAAATCTGCGGTTGCTCTATCAACCCAATCACGGCAGCGCCACAAACTTGTAATCATTTCCTTGGGGCTGAACTTGTACTAAAATCGGTTTGCCCGATCGATCGCCCGTTGGCAAAAACCTCACATCTTCACTCGCACCGATGGCGGAAAAATTCGGATTCCTGAGTGCTTGTTGCAATCCTTCCCGCGTATTGCTTTTGAGCAAACCGCCGATAATAGCTTGAGCCGCATCAAAACTCATTGCAGTGCGCCAATTCACCACGCCTCCCCACCGCTGACTCGCATTCTTAGAAAATGGGTTATTAGGATTGGTGTCAGGATGCCACGGCACGGGCAAAACCAGCCCGTCAATGTCTTTCTGCCCGTTTTTTATCGTTTCAAATGTGTACATCGTAGTGCTGCCGTAGAGTGGTAATTTGCCTTGATTGGCGCGGGCTAGGTCGATCGCGCGATCGATGCGATCGACATGAGGCGCTATCATTAACGCTTGTGCACCTTTGCTAACAGCATCAGCAACGCTAGCGCTGGAATTAAAAGTCGGCGTTGAAAAGTCACAAACCGTAGGCACTACCTTGCCACCCAAAGCTGAAAACGACGCTACAAATTCATCCTTAAACGATATGTTATCGGGAGCTTGAGAGTCATAGCAGATAGCAACAGTAGTTTTGCCAGCTTTCTTAACCATATATTCTGCTAAAGGAGCCGCCATCGATTGAATCGCGGGGACTGTCCGAAAAATGTAGCTGCCAAAACCTGATAAATTGTTAGCAAAGCTAGTTGGTGTCACCATCACCAATTTTTTTTCTTGATAGATGGGAGCAGCAGCTAGAGAAGCGTTGCTGGCATTATGTCCAATGACTGCTAAAATTTTCGGGTCATTTACGAATCCGGTTGCAACTTCTTTAACAATATCTGGATTGTTGTCATCATTCGTAATCAAAACTTGCAAACCCGCACCATTAATGCCTCCTCTAGAATTAACTTCGTCTTGAGCTTGAGCTACTCCTCGCAGAATTTCTTGCGCTACATTCGGGTTGTTGCCAATGGGAACGCTGACGGCAATTTTCAGAGGATTGTCATTATTTACTTTGGCATTATTCAAATAAATTACGGTCTCTGGATCATTGCGATTTTGTTGCAGTGATGCCTGAAATTTTTTGACAGCTTCTTTGTAATTTCCCTCAGCAAAAGCTTTGATACCTGCTTGTTTTCCTGCTGTGGTTTGCGATTGCACCAATATTTTGTTTCCCAAACTCATCCGAGTATCGCTAGCAGATGTATCTGAATTGCCACCATTAAATAAGCTGGGAATAAACTTGAATGCACCAATAGCAATTAAAGCAAATGCAACAATAAAAACAATTGGTGGCGGCCCTTTTATTTTTTGAGGATTTTGATACATGATTAGTTCTCCTGAGTTTAATATTGTTTTGAGGCTTTGATTTCGGGTAAGCATTCCCTGGCAGAGTGGAGTAAATCGGCTATGGTATGAAAATGCTCCGGTTGTCAATCTATAGAAATATCTAGTATCTTGGATTTCGATCGACTTTTATGATTGTTGCTCAGTGCTGTGATACGTTGATGTATTAATTATACATAAAAGCTTGGTTAAAGTCAAATCATAAAAGTCATATTCTTGAGTTCATAAAAGTCATATTCTTGAGTTCATAAAAGTCATATTTGTGTAGTTTAGTTTCAATGAGTCGCAGGGAGCATCTCATTTTCGTAAAAAGATTTTTTTTTTACGGTGCGAGCTTAATAATTCGCACTACAAATGCAAAACTCAGATGCACCATACTCACATCATGCCCGTTACATTACCCGTAATAAAACCTGTTTGAGCGTTCTCTTAGGACATGATATACAACAGTTTTCAAGTACAGGAGGAATAACTTCAACAATCAAATTATTTGATTGTAGTCGCCCTGAAGGGCGTGGGGAGACTTTAAACGGACGGGGAGCGACAGTAAGACAACTTCGGTAGCAAGTTGCGATGAACCGTCAAGAATCCCCGTCCGTTCTACGGCGGGGAGTATGTCAATTACCCAATACTGTGCGAAAATACCGTAGTTGGGCGATCGATCTTTCCCAGTATAAATAAGGCGTGTACTGCACACCCTAGGTTGGAAGTTGGGTTAGATACAGCACAAGCACCCTAGGTTAATAAGGTGCTTGTGGTGCATTTGACGTTTAGATGTACGGAGAGGGTGGGATTTGAACCCACGTTAAGATTGCTCCTAAAGTAGTTTTCGAGACTACCGCATTCAACCGCTCTGCCACCTCTCCAATTGACTTGAGATGTAAGCTAAAAGTATCTTACCCTACAGTGCGCCACATTGTAAATCTTTATAGAAAAGAAGTTTGATTTTCTTCAGATTCCAGAGTCGTCTTAAATCCCCCTGTTGGCGTCCACTGAAGGGCTCCGTCGCGCCCAGTCCAGAAAATCTGGGTTTTGCTTTGGCGCAGTTGGGCGGCGGTTTCTGGGTCGATTTCGTCTGAAGATGCGATCGCCACTTGCGGGCTAACTGCCTCCAATAACTCGGCTGTCAGGGTTTTTCCCGACCACAACAGCACTTGCGCCCGCTTCAATGTTCCTGCGGCTGCTAATCTCTTTGATAACATACTTTGCGCTTCCGGTGTCATGTCACCGACAATCAACCAGGTACGCCCCCTCACCAATAATTCTACTACCGGAATCTCCGCATCCACGAACTGCAACCGCGTCGAACCCAGATCGATCGTGCTGTTAGTTTCTAAAAGAAAGTAAACGCCTTGCTGCGATTGCACAGCCGTCATAAATTTCCCATCGTTGCCACGGTGAATTTGTTTGGAATCTTTATTATCATAAAATGTTTTAATTGGCAAGCGTCCTAGTAATTTTCCCCAACCGCCACTTAAACCTAAATGGCCGTGAGTGGCGATCGCAAAATTCACAGAATTAACTCCTTGCTGCTGCAAAAAAGGCAACACTGTAAACCGCACAGTATTTTCATCACCGGTATTAATTAGCGTCACTTTTCCCTGATCTTGAATTACCAAAACTGGTTCGCCAGATGTCGCTAGCAAAGTAACTTGAAACAAAGATGTCTGACTGTGCCAACCTGGCAAAGCTATGATACTAATTCCCGCCACCAGCGCCAGCGGTAAAATCCAAGCCGAAGAAATCCGCAGTGCAAAAACTCTGCTTTTCCCCTGTTTCCCTCTCCCTGCTTCCTGCTTCCTGCTTCCTGCTTCCCTCTTCCTGCTTCCCTCTTCCTTCTTCCCTCTTCCCTCTTCCTTCTTCCTTCTTCCCCCCAGCCAAACCCAGCAGATTAAACCGTAAAGCGCGATTAGCTGAAACACCGATACTTGACCTACAGCTACCGAATTACCGGGCAATTGCGAGAAATATTGGGCGATCGCAATTAACCACCTTGCAGGATACTCCAACACTTGCACCAAAACACTACCAGCCGGCGGAAAAACCAATCCAGCTAAAGCGCTAACCATCCCACCAATACTCAAAATCCACAGCAAAGGAGCCGCAATAATATTGACTAAAATACTGTAAGGTGATACCACACTAAAAACATAAAGTAGTAGTGGCAGCACCCAAACTGAAGCGGCGATGGGAATCACAACAATCGAAGCGATCGCAGGTGGCATCCAATCCAATTTTGCCATCAGTGGCGGTGCTGTCACCACTAACCCCAAAGTTGCCAAAAAACTCAATTGAAAACCTAAATCCCAAATCCACAAAGGGTTAACTAGCAGTAAAATAGTCCCAGCGATTAACAGCAATCCCAACGGCTTAACTTCGCGACTTAGTACCAAAGCAAATAGTGTGCCAAATCCCATCAAAGCGGCGCGGCAGATTGAAGCTTCAAAGCCTGTTAATCCCACCAGCAAAAATAAAGCACCCACGCCAAAACAAAATTGTAACTGTTTGGAAAAACGCCTAGTTAAAGCCAAAACTAAAGCCAAAACCATCGAAACTTGAGTGCCGGAAGCTGCGATCGCGTGAGCCAACCCAGCTTGCACAAAATAGTCGCGGATGTTGTAAGGTAAATCAACCGCTTGTTTGCCTAGGGCGATCGCACTGATCAACGGCCCTTCGGGAACATTTAACTGCGATAGTTGCGATCGCACGATCCGCATCCGCATCGCTTGAATTGGCGACGGCTGCATCCCGGTTGACTCCCAGAAAGCAGCCGTTTTGCTGTTAAGTCGATTCACATCCGCGATCGCATTTTCTCTCTTCCAGTCAATCTGACGCCCTTTGAGCCCTGCAAAAGCCCCTTCTCTAGCTAAATATGCTTGAAAATCAAAAGCCCCCGGATTCGACGGTGGCTGCGGTTTGTACAACGAACCTACAACTGCGATCGTATTGTCGGCGTACAAGCCCGTTGCTTGCAGCAGAGGCACTGTCACGTAGAGTTTGCCGGATACTTCGCGGTTGACGACTACTCCTCCTTCACCGCCGTTGATTTCGCTCACTAAATCAGTGTCTAGCCAAAATTGCGATCGACCCGATCGAGTCAATCGGGGCGTACTGGCGAGTCTACCGCGAACTGTCACCGCCACTTCTTGAGTGTTACCAACCGCCGGAATCAGTTTGCTGATGTCATTAATTGTCGGTTGGGGCGATCGAACTGCCAAATAAAAGCTAGCGAGAAATGCTGCTAAACCGGCCACTGCCCACACCCATTTTGCTCTCGGCAGCATCTCCAGAAAACTCAATTCTTCCCTCGCATCCAAGCGTTCTTCAACAGTATTTTCTTTTTGTCTGCTGCGTCTTTTTTTAGTGGTTTTGAGAGAATTCCTAGCATACTTTAACAACAATTTAGGCATAGCGAATGCGACGGCTATTCCCAAAGCAAGTATCCCGTATCTACCCCAAGAAACCCCTGTAGAAATCAATCCCAAAATGTAGGCAATACAGAAAATGACACCCGTTGCTTGATTCATTAATTAATTAATTAGTAATTAGCAATTTTTACTGTCAAAAATAGAGTTTATTTTGCTTTCCAGAGCCTAACAAATTAAGCTCAGAAAATAGAAAAAAATTCGCTTTGATAACCTATTCAGCAGATAAGATTGCACTCATTCGCAAACTATCTTGAAATTATCTGCGTTGATCTGCGTTTATCTACCTTGCATCTGCGGTTGACTTATCAATCAAAGATTTATGCAAGAGGTCTAGTATTTAAATTGTATATCAAGAAATAATCAAACTCTTGTGGGGCGTTGCTCTGAGCATCACCCCGAATATGCAATTTAAATCCCCAACAGCTTAGCTTAAATAGACAAACCCAATTTTAAACCGAAAGCCGCGTGCAACACCATAAGTGCTAAAGCCGTCGTGCCCAAATAAGCATGAACCGCGCGCAGGGCTAGCTTATTGCCCCCAAAACCCGTCAGCGAAATCAAGCTACCAACAGCCAGCAAAACTAGCACTCCCGAACCAGTCCAAAAGTGCGGGCTTTCCATGACAGGCTGGTGCTGCATTACCAGCGACAGCAAGCCACCAGTGTAGCCCAAAGCTAGAAATAAAAACATCCACGGTGCTAGCTTACGATGATCCGATCGACTTTTAAGCGCGACATCCTTATCGGCTGCCAAACGTCCCTGCCATCCCGTATACCCAACGAAACTGCCCATTGCCACTACCACAATCCCCATCATGACAGGATGTCCCCAATGGGTAATCGGTTCGGGAATTCCCAGACTGCGAAATTGGCTGGCGATGGGCTCTAGAACTTCACTTACATTTACCATTTGATTTTGATTCCCAGCTTGGCGATAAAATTTTTCGGACTAATTATTAAAATATTATAAAATACTTAGTATGGCAACTGCGATCGCACACTTCAAAGAACAATTTAACCAGACCGCAAAACATTGCCCAGAAGTCTATATTTACACAAAACTTAGCCGGCTAAAGCCGGCTGTGAGATTTTTACAGCAGTGATGCTGTTTCAAGTTAGTTGTTAGTTTGATCCGCTAAATCGAAAAGCAAAAAACAAACGTAATTCGTCGGCACGTCACACCCCGAAGGTGCTTTTCACCCAATCTTCACAGCCTCATCCTCACTCTGGATGTTAAATTTTACTTGCCTACTCAAAGTTAATTTCAATTCCTTGACTTTGGAATGCCAAAGAGGGAAACTAACATTGGAGCTGACGAGCAGTGGCACTTCCAGATTTTGCCAATCGCTCTCAAGGGAGAGTCAGGAACTCAGGTCTAAAGACACTGAGCTTGTAAGACGAAAGTTGAACCAAGCTATTCTGACCAGCCTAAGTCTTAACTGACTACGTTTTTTGAGTCACGACACCCCGGAATACGAAGCTAGTTCCTTGCTCTGTCATCTGCAATTAAACAGTTTTAAAGTCACTGAAACAGTGTTGCAGGTCTAAAAAGCTCTCAAAACATTGACCGACAAGCTAACATCACCCCGAAAGGGAGGCTCGCTTGCGAGCAAACATTATGCGTACAGGATTGCGAAGCTTGAAATGGCAATTGTCCCATTGAAAGTACATCACAAAAGTACCCCTAGCCAAGCAATCCCAAGGCGGTAATGGAAAGATTCAAGGAGGTTGAAACCGCCGAGCCGTTTTCCTCTCAGGACTAAAGTCTCGCTCGTTTCCCACTTACCGAGTTTTTCTATGAACTACTGCAAAAAAACTAGAGGTTTCAACTCTCAGAATTTTTCTATAAAGTATGCCGTCTGATCGCGCCCAAAAACAGGTACAAGCCTTCGACTTAAGTTGTGAAGACCACCAAATTTTAGACCATAGTTCAAACTCCCAGATTAATCTATGGAGTCAATCTAAAATCTAAAATTTAAAATCGACTAACTTTCGCGCTTACCCTTCCTCGGAACCGTGCGCGTGCGATCGCTAAACTCGCTGCGCCGTCGCTAAAGTAGCTTCCGAAGGTTGGATATGATACTTTACGAGATTGGCCAGTTCTTGTAACTGACTAATCGCCTCTGCACCTTCAAGTTTCATCAATTCGCGATCGTCCCGCATCTCAGTCCAAGTAATTCCGTAATCTGACACCAAAAACCGAATCAGATGGTTGTCCGTCAAACTGACCATAAATGAGGCACTGTTCATCTGACCCCCGCAAGTGTAGCAGGATGCCAGATAACCCCGACGCTCTAGCACGATCGCCAAAGCCTGAAGGTTCATTACCAAATCTTGGACGAATTTACGGTGTTGTTCTGCAAGTCTCAGAAACACAGTTGTTCTCCTATCACCACGCCGTGTATTTTATACCCAATTTCATGGTTTCTTAATAATTGGGTATTTAGGTGCTGGTTCATTATACGTTTAGTATGCTTTAAAAAAATCGGATTAGCGACCTCTTCAGCTTACTTATACTAGACTAACCGAGTTGCGATCGAAACTAAGTATCACCAGCGACATTTAGCCAAAACACGCTGTCATCCGGGACTCCAGCCAGAAAATTCGCCTACTCTCACGGCTGATTCAGCCCTCGGACAGCCCAAAGATACAAATAACTAATCATAGCAATGAAGTTAGTTAAGTATAATAGTTCAATCGCCCTGGGGATACTCCTCCCAAAGGGTTGTCGTCTGCCGCAAGCTCCGAAAGTCGCCATTTCCCAAGATCAAGTGATCCAGCAGCGGAATCGACAAAAACTGCGCTCCCGCCAGCAACTGCCGCGTCAAAGCAATATCCTCCGGGCTCGGTTCCACACTCCCCGATGGGTGATTGTGCGAGATAATCGCCCGTGTCGCCCCTTGGCGGATGATCTCCCGAAAAATATCCCTGGGATGAGCTAAAGTTTCCGTAGCTGTGCCGATCGTAATTACCTGAGTTCCCAGCAGCCGATTCTTGACATCCAGCAGCACCACAGCAAAACGTTCCTGAGACTGCCACATCAAATCCTGACTTAGCGCATCCGCCGCTGCTTGGGGAGAGTCAACCACCGCCATTTCCGGCGGCCGCGACTGAAATACCCGCTTCCCCAACTCCACCGCAGCCAAAATCCCCGTTGCCTTAGCAGGCCCAATCCCGTGAATCTGCGTCAACTCCTGGACGCTAATGCCACGCAGCACAGCCAGAGGGTCGCGCTGGTGCAAGCTCAACTGATTTAAAATATACTGTCCCAGCCCCACGGCCGAAAGTTTACCTTTTCCCTGACCGGTACCCAGCAGAATCGCAATCAATTCCGCCGTCGCCAAACTTTTCGGGCCACCGGCCATCAGCCGTTCCCGTGGACGTTCACCGGGAGGCAAATCGACAATTCTCAAGCTGTAAGTCATAGATGCACCTTACTAATACAGCGGAAGCTCAGCAATTACATAATTTTAGCCGATCGATTTCCTGGTTCAAATCAGTACAATCACCGAAAAAATCCCCAGCATTAACCGAGGGTTTTGGCACAGCAAATCTAACCCAACGTTTCGCAAGCGATCGAGTCTTTATCTCGATCGAGCTTAAACGGATCGCCCGGATATGCCTCTAACACTCGCTGCGCTTGGGCTTGAGTCGCAAAATCAGAACAGTTGCAATCCGAGTTAACGCAACTGGGAAAATCCGCACTTTTCACCTTGGGTTTAGAAGACTCGTAGTTCACTTTCTTGATATCTTTCTTTGGCTGCTGTGCATCAAGAGCAATCTCTGCGGTTCGTTCAACAGATTTGACTGAAGATGGCAATTTGCGATCGATCTCTGGTTTGACAAGTGCAGGTGCCGCCGCAGAAATTGCAGCTTTCCGTGCTGGTAATAGCGTTTTCACAGTCTCCGGCTGGGGTGTCGGCGCTGCCGAAATCACTGACGGCTTAGGCGTTTGAGATGATATTAGCGGAGTGGTTGGGGCCCGATCCGCCACCGAAACTTGCTGAGGTGGATTCGGTGCGGTGACGCCCACAAGTACAAACGAAGACGCCATCAACCCGCCGTACATCGCGATCGATCGCTTGCGGGTTGGTGCGGCCACCCATTTCGGATTAACAAGGCCCAGAAAGAAGGCAGGGATCGACAATAAAAAGCTTAAGATTAAAAAATTAAACATAATGACCTTAATTCGTGCGCGTCCAAGACTGAGAAGTTAACTTCCTTCTCTATCGGCAGGCCAACTCACAAATCCCTATAATTTACAAAACAAAGTATATAGGACGCCCGACACCCGACGCTGGTGAAACCCAGTTTTTGAGTGTATTTCTCTTGACTAAAGCAGCGATTTTTTCCTAAAGTTCGCGATCGCACTTTGACCCCTAAAAATCAGGGTTTTTAATGGCAGTAAATGACTAAAACCAAGTTATTTTCCTTAAAAAACCCGATTTATCGCCCCTCGGACGTAAGTCCTGGTAAAATTCTTTGTAACGCTACCAGAAACGTGAAGTGCGCGCGCAGCTACGTTCAGCGCAAAGGTTCGCTGACCATAGATTCTTGCCATTCAGTTGAGACTGGCAACACCGAAGCTACTGGCTGCGGCGGCTTAGCTGCTGTCACTCCCACCAAAACGAACGAAACTGCCATCAAAACGCCGTATAAACTTACAGATAGCTTGCGATCGCCCATTCCCACCCATTGCGGATTGACCAGACCCAGACAAAAAGCCGGCATTGAAAACATAAAAGTTAAAACAAACAAGCTAGACATCACAGCACCTCCAACTCCCGAACTGTACCAGTCAATTACTTCTCTCTTCCATTAACCCATCAAAAATCCGCTGAAAAAAGTTGCGATTGATGATTTATGACTTGCGAAGTATTCCCTGTTACCAAACCATAAAAAAAACCGTTAAATCTACTACTTGAGGTAGATGTTAAAAGAATTAATAGCTTTTGATAGAATCGAAAAATCGCGCTTAAAATGGACACTAAATTTCTCAATCAAAATATGCAAGTCCGCTTTAACGTAGTCCGCCAAAATCAAAACGAGGCTCCCCGCGTTCACACTTACACCCTAAACGTGGAAGAAAGCAATACTATCCTCGACTGTCTCAACAGCATCAAATGGGAACAAGACGGCACTTTAGCCTATCGCAAAAATTGTCGCAATACCATTTGCGGTAGTTGTTCTATGCGAATTAACGGACGCTCCGCCTTAGCTTGCAAAGAAAATGTCGGTAGCGAACTCGCAAGATTGGCAAAAATAGCCAATTTCAGTTCAGCAGAACAGCCTGCCGATTTCATCCCAGAAATTACCGTCGCCCCAATGGGAAATATGCCGGTAATTAAAGATTTGGTCGTTGATATGACCAGTTTTTGGGACAACCTGGAAGCAGTTGAACCATATATCAGCACAGCCTCGCGAGCAATTCCCGAACGAGAATTTCTGCAAACTCCCGAAGAGCGATCGAAACTCGACCAAACTGGCAACTGCATTCTCTGTGGCGCGTGCTATTCTGAGTGCAACGCCCGCGAAGTCAACCCGGAATTTGTCGGCCCCCACGCCCTCGCCAAAGCTTACCGCACGATCGCCGATTCCCGCGACAGCGAAACCGAAAATCGGCTCGAAAAATACAACGAAGGTACCGCAGGCGTCTGGGGCTGCACTCGCTGTTATTACTGCAACTCGGTTTGCCCGATGGAAGTTGCGCCGATGGATCAAATTGGTAAGATTAAACAGGAGATTCTCGATCGCAAAGACGACCAAGCCAGTCGATCGATCCGCCACCGCAAAGTCTTAATTAATCTCGTCAAAGAAGGTGGCTGGATAGACGAGCGCAAATTTGGCATCGAAGTAGTCGGAAACTACTTTCGCGACGTTCAAGGTTTGCTGAGTCTGGGCCCGTTGGGTTTGAGAATGATCGCCCGCGGCAAATTCCCGCTGTCCTTTGAGCCTTCCGAAGGTACCGAAACCGTGCGAAATCTGATCGAATCGGTGCAAAGTTTAGAAAATTCGGCAGATTAGCGATCGGCTGTCGTTTTCCGGTAAATTACAAGTTGTGCGATCGGCAATCTTCCCAAAAGTCACTACTCAAAACTCGCAACTCAAAACATTTAAATGACTGCTAAAACACCTCCATCCCCAAAACCGACAACTCCCAATACCCTAAAACCAGTAGAACCAGCTTTTGGCTGGAATACCTACGCCGAAACAATCAACGGACGATTTGCAATGGTGGGATTCGTGGCACTTTTGCTGCTAGAATTTTTCACCCGCCAGGATTTTTTCACCTGGCTGGGACTGCGTTAAATTCAGCATAACTCGGTTGATAGCCACTAATGCGTAATATCATGTCACATCCCACGACACAATAAAATTGGTTCGATCGTTTGGACTTCAATTCCTCATCATCCGAGGACTGAAGTCCGAACAATCAAACAGCTTTATTAGGGTAATTTGCCCGACATCATATACATCTTCTCCCTAAAACACAGTTCATTCAGTTGACAGTTGACAGTTGACAGTTGACAGCTACTTCTACCTGGAAGGAAGAGGATTGGAGTAATGAATCATCTGATTTTAATTTCCCCCTAAAAGAGAGAGGCTTTAAACCAATTTTTTCTGGTACAAAAATAGATAATCATCCATTCTTAACCTGAATTCCTGCTTGCAAAACGTGAAAATCGAGTTAAGTCATCGAAATAGATTCTGGATTTAGATCCAATTAATTTCCAGTTACTTCGCGGATGGTCAAATTGTACTTACCTTTACCTTTTGGAGGTGGATCGTAAGCATTGACAACTACGCGGTAGCGACCGCTAGCAGACAAGGTAACAGTCAGCTCAGAATTGGAATTTTGCTGCGTGACATCATCATTTTCTCCAAGTAGCTCGCCCTGGGAGTTGAGAATAGCCAGATAAGTATCAAACTCGCTACTTTCTACGGTGACAACCACTTTCTGACCCTGAGTTCCTTCAAAGGTGTACTCGTCGTACAAACTGCTGTCCGAGGGCAGTACAGAAGACTTGGTAGTAGTGAGTTCTCCCTTTTGCTCTAAAATGACCTTAGACGATCCCCCAGCAGGACTCGGCGAAGGTTGTACATTTGGAGCCTGAGTTGGCGAGGGCTTTGGATCTGGCGACGGATCTGGCGACGGGTTGGGGCTTGCTTGAGCTAAAACAGCCTTGTCAGTATGACTCGCATCATCTGAATTTTGAGGAAATTCTGCTGAAACAATCGTGGAACTGCTGTTAGTAACTCCACCTGAATTTGACACTGGTACCGAAAGAGTCGCTTTCCCAGAAAAAATAGCTAGTAGAGCCATTGGCGCGATCGCCCAAAATCTAATTTGACCCATGAATTACCTCGATGTGCAACGAAGGAAGAGTTGACAGTTGACAGTTGACAGTTGACAGTTGACAGTTGACAGTTGACAGTTAACTGTTGACAGTTGACACTTAACAGTTGACACTTAACAGTTGACAGGAGGAATAGGGAAGAAGAAATCAGAAAGAATAAATCGGAAATAAGGAAGAAAAAAATCGCTCCATTGCCAATTACCAATTACCCATGCCCAATGCCCAATGCCCAATGACCTGTTTGGCCAATGCCCAATGCCCAATGACCTGTTTGGCCAATGCCCAATGCCCAATTTTTAACGGATAGTTAGACTGTAACGACCCCGACCTGAAGCATCATAAGCATTGACAATCACGCGGTAGCGACCCGTAGCTGGCAAAGTAACGCTCAGAAACGCATTTTTAGTCGAATCGCTCGCATCGTCATTTTCTGCCACCAATCGGCCGTTAGGGCCAAATATAGCCACATAGGGATCGAAATCTGTACTTTCGAGGGAAATCACTACAGACTGACCCGATCGACCTTCAAAAGTATACTCGCGATACAGACTGTTATCAGAAGGCAATACCGCGCCACCTGCGACTAAAGCGCCTTCTTCTTGCAAAATCGCCCGAGAAGGTGCCGTAGGAGCACTCGCTTTCAGTTCTAACGTATAAGCCCCCAACTGCCTAGCTTCGTTGGAATTTGCCAGCAACGTGTAAGTGCCATCTGCTGGTAGCCTGAGTGTAATTCTGGCGTTTTTATTGCCCGCTCCGTTATCATCTTGCGCGATTTCCCGCTCGCCTGGTCCGAGCAAAATTAAATAAGGGTCAATTTCTTGACTCTTCATTTCTATTGTGATTTGCTGGCCCGCTCTTCCCTCAAAGGAGTAGAGGTCAAAAAAGCTGTTGTCTGCGGGCAGAATGCTAGACTTATCGGTAAGTTTGCCCGTGACGGCGGGCCCGTTTAACGCAACTTTTTGAGGTGATTTGCTGCCAAAGGCCGATCGCCTCTGAGCCACGCGGGGAGCTCGCCCTTCTCGCACCGCTGTCAAAAAAGCTGGTACTTTGTCTATGACAATTGCAAAACCGATACCGATATTGCCTCCACCTTGGCCGCGAGTAAAAATAGAAGTATTGACGCCGATTAATTCTCCAGAACTATTAAGCAGCGGGCCTCCTGAATTGCCGGGATTGATGGCTGCGTCGGTTTGAATTAAGCCCCGCTGCGGGTCAATGCGGCTGACAATTCCGACTGTCAAAGTACCTTGAAATCGACCGAATGGATTGCCGATCGCAAATGCTTGTTGTCCGACTTTTATCGAACCGGGACGGGCTAAAGGAATTGTCGGCAAATTGTTTTGACCGCGAATCTTTACCACCGCTAAGTCTAGACCATCTTCGCCGAATCCAACGACATCGGCGACCAGTTTTCTGCCGTCTGACAGAATTATATTCACCGTACCGCCGGCGGAAACAACGTGGGCGTTGGTTAACACCATGCCGTCGGGGCTGATAATTGTGCCACTACCGTTAGATTTAGCTGTATCGACGGTAACAACCGCAGGACTGGCTTTTTCGTAAACCCGAATATTTGTTTGTTCTTCGACATTTTGGGCGATCGCGCCTGGGAAACGCACGGAGTTAAATTCCGCTAAATTTTCCTCCTGCTGTCCGGGGAGCACCTTCACAACCGCAGCAGCCCTGACTGGAACCCCAACTATTAAAATTCCTGATACCGCTAAACTTAGAAGTTTGAAATTCATGATCGTGAATTAGTATTTTTTAACTATCAGCAGGTAGCAGTTAAGTTTTCGGGTTAACTGCTAACTGTGGCCTGTAATTATTTTAAGACTTGGAGAAGGGTATTGATAAATTTAAGCTTGAGATTGCTTTAAGATTTCGCCTGTAGCTGAGTTTTCGGAAAATCGATCGACTTATCGGGCCAGAGTTTTGTTGGTAAACTAAGATCAGCCAGCAGTTTCGACAATTCTCGAATCTTCTGGCGAGCGATCGACAATATACTTAACATTAGCGTCCCGCACCACAGCATCCTGATCGCCATAGAAAAAAGACAGCAAAGCAAAACGCTCACCGCTAATCATCGCCGTCGCTTCATGCAGCAAAGAACACGAAAAAATAATCGCCGTGCCAGAATCCCCTTTATAACCGTGCGGCGCGTACTCCGGGAACCGCAAAAATCCCCCCGTGTACTCCCCCACATTCAAGTTCAAAGTCATCGCAAACCTGCGGTGCAGCGTACCTTTGCTCGTATTGTCGCGGTGCGCCTGAAAATAACCGCCGCTTTGGGCATCATAACAAGCTATCAAATACCGTTCAAACCGAGTAATTTCAAACTGGAAAGCTTTTTTTACTTCCGGTACCACCCTGCGTAGAATAATCGCACTCAATTGTCGCTGCAAATCCTGGTCTTTAATAAAAAAATCTCGACGTTTCTTGAAATTATCGTCGTGAATACCAACAGTTTTCCCGTCTATTTGCCTCATAAAGCCCGAGGGACTGCCACCGTGAGTTTTGTACATATCGATCAAAGCGCCGCAAGAAGCTTTGTCCAAAACGTTAGGAATTACCAAGACGGGGGCGTGCCGAGTAGCCAGTCGGGCTGCCTCGCACGGGGGCAAAGTTTTGAGAAAATCCAATACTTGTTGGGCGTGTTTGTCGCTTTCACCCATCGGCAAAATGTTAATTATCTGAAGGTTTTCGTTAAGAACAAAAGTTTGAGGTGCATAGTGAACTCCGGCAACTCCATTTTGTTCGACATCTCGGCAAACACCGTACTGCTGGCTGATTTTTTTGTCGAAGTCCCAGAAAAAGATGAATGACGGAGCAATTATTGTCGCTCTGTTTTGTTCTTTGTCTGCTGGGTCAACGCTCACTCCGAACAGCGGTACTTGCAAGGTCTTGAATTCTACTGAAAGCTCTTGAAAGCTTTTGAGCATAGCTTGGATTTGCTCAAAAGCTGCGCTGGCAAAGAAAAACAGTACGACTCGGCGGCCGCCAGCCATCGAAAAATGAAATAAGGGGTTATTGCTGGCAGCAATGGAAAACCAAGGCGCCGGATCTCCTATTTCTAGTAATGGCATATTGCTGATTTTAGATTTTAGACTTGAGATTTTATATTTTAGACTATTGTACTTTGGGTTAGTTCCAGAGGTTGTATTTTTTGCGATCGAACCTGACAAAGGTTATTTTACAGGAATACTATTAAATAGATTTAAAGAGTATTTTTTTATTAGCTTTTATTTGTATTTTATACCATTATAAAAAAGCTTGCTACAATAATTTATTGGGGCTTGCTTATAGGTTTATCGAAGCTCCCAGGTGCGTCGCTATGAGATTGTCGATCTTTCTTAAAGATGGTGGATAGCGACACACCCTAAGGCTACGGCTAATGTTGCATGAATTTTGCTTTTTTAGTATTACTTGATTGAGCTGCCTCTAAAATCGGATTTTATAGTTATTTAAACATTATATGGTCTGAGAATAAGTAGATGGGCATCAATAAACGCAACTTGGATTTTTGCCTTGCTGGCGCGAGAAATGTTGAGTTTTACCCACCTACTTATAGCGGTTCTCAAAAAGTGAGGTATGCCCTATGCCCTATGCCCTATGCCCTATGCCCTATGCCCTATGCCCTATGCCCTATGCCCTATGCCGTTCGCGTACCTCATCTTTCTGAGAAAGGCTATATGTTTGCCTATTTGTCGAAACTGGGGGAATTATCCGGTTGGTCTTCCGGGTATTCTACTGGTCGATATTCCACGTAGTCTGACGGCGGTGCTTCCACGTCGCGGTTGCTGGGGCGAGACCTCGACCCTTCCGCAGGACGGGTTTTTTTGGTTCTCGGCGGCGCGTCAGAACTGCGGTTTTCCGAAGCAGGGGGGCGGTTGCTGCGGCTGCGGGTAGGTCTTTCTTCGGGGTTGTCTGAAACGTCCCAGTTGTCAGACCCTTGGGCTGGCGGGGCTTCTGGGCGGGAGGGACGTTTGCGTGAGGACGATCGATCGATCGACTCCCTAGATGTGTTCGCGCTACCGTTGCGATTCGACGAAGGACGGCGGCGGGGCTCATCGTCGTAGGATTCCCGCGAGGAACGATTGTCTTGACTACCTCGAATCCGAGGACGCTGAGGGTAGTCTTCCTCTGCTTCTATCTGGTCGAGGTCGCTATCGTAGCCATCGTAAGCGTAGGCGTTACTGACAGGTCGCTCTTCATCTACATATTGGGAGCGACTTTTAGCTTGGGCTGTGGTAGCTCCCCGCAGTTTGATGCTTTCGGCTGCAAAAAATATGGCGGAACCTGCGAGTAAAAATTGACCGAATGCCAGAATTGGGTCAAGCCGCCATCCTTGAAATAACAGAATACCGCCACAGAGCAAGCCGACTGCTGCAAAAAAAATATCGTGGTCTCGGGCTAGTTTGGGACGCCACGATCGCAGAAAGTACAGTCCTGCCCCTGCTACTGCTAGGATGATCCCTAACAGGCTGCTCAAGTTCAATCCTAAATTGACCATTAGCCTATCTCCTATGTCTTTCCTATGTTAGCGAGTTAGATTTTACATCTATCAATAAGTCTGTTATCCCGACTGTGCTTTCACAGGGCAGCGTCCGGTCAGCCTTTCAGAAGAGGGAAGCGCACCTTATAATAATGAGTTTAACGGGAAAAAACCTCAGCGAAAGCAGTCAACCGAAGGTTTTGCCTTCACAGTTGCTGGTGGCCGAGGTTTCGCAAGCCGGGAAATGCCCGACGTGCAGCCCAAAATTGACTCGCGCGCCGGACACAGAAACCCGCAGACTTTTTAGGTGCGCTTGATTTTGTCTTTTTGGCTGATAAAGATCAGGGCGATGGTTGCTGGAATCACTACTAACGCCACGCCCACCAACAGGCTGTACAGAAAATTCGCGAGTGAAGGAGTCATAGATTCAAAACCTTTGTTACAACAATTTGATTTTTATTAATTTTATCAGCACTCAGTTCTCAGAGCGAAGTTCAGCAACGGATGTTGCAATGGATGTTGGTGATGTAACGGATAGAGGCAGAAGCAATATTTTCCCCCTCCAAAACTCGAACCCTGGCAGCCTCTAACCCTTGAACCCTCTCCATTCCAAGGTCTAAGGCCGGGAAAATTATGCTTGTCTTGTTCGATCGCACCTACGAAACGGTTAGAATTATGAGGCGCTGACTTAACAAAACTTAAGATTTCGAGATAAGACCCATGACTGGTATTACCGTTGCAAGTTGGATTCTGGGCTCTGTCCTAGTGTTGATGACTTTGCTATTTATTTTTCGGATCGTCCTGACTTGGTATCCCGAAGTGAACCTGAGCCGACTTCCCTTAAGTCTGATTGCTTGGCCGACGGAACCTTTTTTAGCCCTAACTAGAAAGATTGTACCGCCGATCGGCGGAGTGGACATTACGCCGATTATTTGGGTCGGTATCTGTAGCTTGCTCCGGGAAATGATTCTCGGCCAGCAAGGCATCCTGACGATGATGATGTAAGAGTCAGTGGGCATGGGGCCTTGGGCATGGGGCATTGGGCATTGGTCATTGGTCATTGGTCATTGGTCATTGGTAGAGGCTTATTTCCAGTTGGCGATCGCACTGGCTACTGCTAGAAACCGGGTTTTTGACCAAATCTGCGGGCTGAAACCTGTCTTTTGGCTCGAACCGGGTTTCTGGACACCAGTGCGTTCAGGACGAAACTAATGACTAATAACTAATGACTAATGACTCATGACTCATGACTACTGACTCATGACTACTAACTATTTTGATTCATAAACTGTTCGACAAAGTTGGTATAAACTTCGCCACTGAGAAATTCGGGGCTATCCAGGATTTTTTGGTGGAAGCTGAGAGTCGTGGGAACGCCGGTGATGGCGCATTCCCGCAATGCCCGTTTCATCCTGCGAATCGCTGAAGGTCGATCGCGCCCCCATACAATTACTTTACCGATTAAAGAATCATAGTAAGCCGGTATTTCGTAATCGGTGTAAACGTGAGAGTCCATCCGCACACCGGGGCCGCCGGGAGGTAAATAACCGCTGATGATGCCGGGATGGGGTCGGAAATTGCGATCGGGATCTTCAGCATTGATCCGGCACTCAATGGCGTGGCCACTGAGAATCACTTGGTTTTGCTTGATTTGCAGTTTTTCGCCTTGGGCGATGCGAATTTGTTCGGCAATCAAATCGAGGCCTGTAATCATCTCCGTGACGGGATGTTCTACTTGGATGCGCGTGTTCATTTCCATGAAGTAGAACTTGCCTGATTTGTCAAGCAAAAATTCCACAGTCCCCGCACCAGTGTAGTTGATGGCTTTGGCAGCGGCGACAGCGGCGTGACCCATTTGATCTCGAAGTTTCTGCGTCAGCGCGGGACTCGGCGCTTCTTCCAGGAGTTTTTGATGCCTGCGCTGAATCGAACAATCTCTCTCGCCGAGGTGGATCACGTTACCGTAGTTGTCGGCGAGGATTTGGATTTCGATGTGCCGCGGCTTTTCGATAAATTTTTCGAGGTAAACTCCGGGGTTGCCGAAGGCTGCATCGGCTTCGCCTTGGGCTGCATGGAAGAGTTTGGGGAGTTCCGAGGCGTCTCTGACTAGCCTCATACCACGACCTCCTCCGCCAGCGGTGGCTTTGACCATCACAGGATAGCCGATGTCGCGGGCTACAGCCAAAGCCTCATGTTCATCTGCCAGCAATCCCCCACTACCGGGAACTGTGGGAACTTTCACCCGCTGCATAGTTTCTTTGGCAGTGGATTTGTCCCCCATCCCTCGCATAGCAGCCGGAGACGGGCCGATGAAGGTAATTTGATGGTCGGCACAAATTTCGGCAAATCGGGCGTTTTCGGCAAGGAAACCGTAACCGGGGTGAATTGCTGCGGCGTTGCGTGTCAGGGCGGCCGAGATAATGTTGGGGATGTTTAAATAGCTTTTGCTACTGGTGGGGGGGCCGATGCAAACGGCTTCGTCTGCCAACTGGACGTGCAGGGCGTGTTTATCTACAGTGGAGTGAACGGCGACCGTGGCAATCCCCATTTCCTCGCAGGTGCGCAGTATGCGGAGGGCGATTTCCCCCCGATTAGCGATTAAAATTTTCGAGAACCCCATCTTCGCTGCTTAATTCACTCAATATTCTGTACAATAATGCCTTTCGGTATGTTCTGGATAATCGTTTTGCAGAAATTGTTCACAAAAATTTATTTTACATTTTGCGGGTAGTTGTGCTATCGTTGTAAATCGGCGGTGCAAAAGGGCAAGTCACAAGTTAAATGTCAGGAACCTCAACCTGTAAATTTTTAACTCGTAACGCGAAAATCCCTGAGTGCCGGAAAAAGCGGATGTGGCGGAATTGGTATACGCGCACGCTTGAGGTGCGTGTGGCATTATGTCCTTGCGAGTTCGAGTCTCGCCATCCGCATTGAATATATAAAACAACTGTTGACGGTTTTTGCTGTTGACAGTTGTTTTATTGGGCGGCGTGAGTCCCAAGAAAAAAATATCGTTACAGGTATTAAGCTGTTGTGCATTTCAATTGAATTTTTTGTGTCAGGCTAAATTGCCTTCTGTGTCAACTTTAGTTTCTGTCTGAGATCCATCATCATTATCTTGCAAGAAACCGTGATACCAAGGTGTTACAATTCCATTTTCTCGCCCTAACCTCACAATTTCCCACAAAAGTGGGTCTTTACTTATTTGATGTTCCAGGATCAGTTCCCAGTAAGTATTTGCTCCTATATCGGTGCGCTCAATTAATCGGTTTTCTCCACCATTCCAGAATCTCTCAACAATCAAACGTTTGGATTGTACTATTTGGTCAATTAATATAAGTTTGGTCGCGACTACTCGATCGGGTTGAAAATCGAGGTATTCAATGGCATGATTGTATTTGGGAATGCAATCTAATTCAATATTCTCATCTGGTTCGAGGTCAAAATACTCTGAGGGTGTTAACTCGACGGATTGCCAATGAATACTGTGATTGAGCTTGTATTCGATCGCTATTTGGATGTTGGGCTCAGTTTTCATCTGTTTTTACCTCTTTTGCCTAAATCTCGACCTTCAAAGGCTTTCATAATCTGCCTGTAGGTTTTGGGTTCGATATCTTGATTGTTTAGCATTTCCTCTAATTGATTCGGTGTTTGCTTCAGCAAAAAGTTGATGTCAACACCTTTGAGGTTTGGGTTGCTTCTAAGATCCTTGAGCTGTCCGAGTCCTGCTAATTGAGTTTCTATGGGAACGTTTGGCTGAATACTCACCGTTCACGGATAGCGATATGTCAGTTGTGTTGGTATCATAGTATCATCAGGTATCGATCTGTTGTCAATAGGCAGAATGGGATTAGTTAGGTTCCGAATTCGAGAGTTGGCTGACGAAAAAGGATGGACGCTAAAGGATGTGGCCGATCGATCCGAGGTTCCGTACAGCACAGTCAGGCACTATGCTCGTTCGGAAGGACTAGCAACGGTTGATATCACATCCATTCAAAAGATAGCTCGCACCCTCGATGTTCTGATTGAAGAGTTAATGGATGTTGTTAAAGAATAATAATGAGAATGGTGTTGGATCGTGCCACAGTATTTTGGAGATGCTAATCAGAAAGAAATCCGTCAATATGCAGAAATTATCGCCATGACGGATGATGTGTATACAATAGCTAATTATCTAGAGATTTCTGAAAAAATTATCCGCCAAGTAAAAGAACACATATTTATCAAGGAACATGAGCTTGATATTCCCAATGATGAGACAAATACTATTAGTCATGTCCGAGGTAATTTTACACCCGATGGTGAGATTGCTGATTTATGGATAAATGCAAAAAATGGTGAGCTACAACCGAGAGAAATTACCAAGTTTAAACGGTTGATAGCCCATGAGTATATAGAGCAAGCACTAATAGCCGATGGACTTCCTTATCGATCGCCTAAAGCTTGGATAGAGCATCCCATGTATGGTTTTGGCAACTGGCCAACCCCGGAGAATTTCGGAGCACACGATATAGCTCCGAATACTGGGAGGCCCAACCCATTTTCCCACTGGGTTAAAATAATAGGTAAGTCAGCGGAAGGACTGATGCTTGCGGACGACCTCTCGAATCTTGATGAGTTGCTTGAAGCTATTAGAGAAAGAATATGACTGCGAAAACAATTACCGATACTGCACTAGAGCGAATTTTAGCAATTAAATGGGAGCCAGACGATAGTCGCGTTAACTCTCACATTGCCCTGTTGCGAGAATACTTGAGACGTGCCGCACTGTGGGCCAAAGCTTTAGATTGTACAGATGAATGGCCGTTTTTTGATGTGGCTGCTCATCTTGGTTCTCTAGATGCCGATGAAACTAAGGTTAAAGTGCTGAAGACTCATTTCACAGAGACACCGTTTTATGTGGCGGGTATTATTGAGAAAACCTGCGAGTGGTTCCTCGAATGGGATAGCGTGAAAAATTCACCAAAAGTCAATGAATTTACTCTACCTGAACCGTATGAACCGCTAATTTTAATGTATGAACGCGGTGGCATATTCTCTACGGAACATGGATTTTTTGATTTTGCTGTTGGGGGTTTTCCTAGAGGTAAATGGCAGAAATACGACCAAATCATGCCTTTGTTGAAACTAGATGCGAGAACTTTAGATCGACTAGATATTGATGCGGGCGATGGGTTAAACATAATTAACCCGAAAGCAGAAGGCGATTAAACATCAATAGAGGGATGTTGATTTTCGGAACTAGGTAAACTTGTTTGATTAGATGATGGTTTGAACAGTTTACGCGCAGCCAGCAAAGCAAGCCCGCCAAAGATTCCACCACCCAAACAACTAACGATAATGGCACTAATGAAGGGATGAGGCGGCAGAGGATGCTGGAAAGAGGGTAGTGCCCAAGGTTTTTCGATTAAGGGGTAGCTGCTGCAAACAATGCCCGCAACGCCTATACCCACACCGACAACGGCTATGGTGATTTGTAAATTGCGATCGCGCTCGTTTTCATTTTTCTCAGACTCTACCTGTTGTTTTTGAGCATCAACTTCCAAAATACCTTGGATTGTTTCAATCATCTGTTGAAATAATTCCTTTCCTGCGGTAAGATAACTCATATTTAGTTTAATCTGTTGCTGAAAAATCTTGCAACTATCCTTAATAAATTCTTTGAAAAAATCTAAGTTGTCTATTTCTTTGATGCTAGACTCGCCAAGTTTTTTCAGCCAATAACTATAGTTTTTAGAATTCGTTTCAATCGCAATCTGGTGAAGTTCGATATCTCGCAAATAGCGGGCATAAGTTAACCCGATTTTAGGGAGTTCTGTTAGCCAGCCTTCTAGTTGTTCCAGACGTTCCTTTCTATCTGATTTTAAATGGCTAAATTCTTCTACTTTTTCTTCTAACTGACTGTACAGTTTTCTCGCTTCCTGGTTACATCGATGCGCTTGGTAATAGACATAAAGGATTTTACTGCGGCAGCATAACAAATTTATCAGCGGACGGTAATAATTACCTAATTTCTCTATCTCTGAAGTTTTTTCATCAGTATCTAACCAGACTAGAATATGACACTTTAATCTCGGATCTTCTTGACTGTTATCAAATTCAAAAATGGGACTACCTAGCAGTTTGCCTTCACCGATTAAATAGGCTTTTGGCTGTTTAAGCTCTGAATTTTGAAACAAAGCGTCTACACAAGCTACTGCTAAATCTTGATGATTGCCAGCAAAATCAACCGGTTTGGCAAATAATACTAGGGTTTGTCCCAGTGATGCTTGGATTTCGCAAGGTAGCAGACAACCTTGAAAATTTAGGTTGCTCAGTTGGTTGATTTCTAATGTTAAATTCGGGGAACGTAGCGTGAAGTCAAGTGCGTAAGTGTCGTGGAGTTGCAGGGGGTAAATTTCGCCTGTCAGGGGCAGTTGATCCGGTTGGCTAACAGTTTCAAATGACACAAATCTATCGCCATCTGACTCGTAAAGTTCAAGATAGTCGCTCTGTTGGGTATTTTGGCTGTTTCTATTGCTCAGCTTTTCGGGTAAAAAATCGAGCGGCGGATTTGTTTGCAGCAGGTGTCCCAAAGCAGCGCATTTCTGCCATAAATGATCTGCTTTGTCTACAGGTTGTTTATCGCCTTTGGCAAGGTTGTTGCACAAATGAAAGGCAAACAGCGTTAGTTTTGGGTTGGCAAGTTTGCCTGTCAATTGAGTGCTATTCATCACCTAGATATTAATAGGGTTTCGATCAGACACGTTGTATTTTTATAATAAACCAAATTTGTAGGGGCGGGTTCACCCAAAATATATGGCAAAAACAAATAATATTGTAAACCCGCCCCACCCAACAGACAATCAAAATGTGCCATAAATTTATCGGTAAGATGTTCATGTGAATAATGGCGGGGATGGGGCGGGTTTATCAGATTTTCTGTCAGTTTTATAGATGGTTGGTGAACCCGCCCCTACAGGATTTTGGAATTCTTTTGATTAATTATACCTCACCATAAATAAAAATGTACGAACCCTAGAACTTGTCCCAGCACCTTGGCGGTTGCTATAGTTCAACCGCCCAGTCTTCTATGTTGACTTGTTGGGGAAACTTTCTTGGATGGCATTTAATAGCGTTTCTCTGGAAACTTTGGGAGGTGGTGGCGGTGGTGGGGCTATCGGTTCGGTTGTTCCTGGGAGGCGATTGGTTAATTGGATTTCCCCCGAATCTAATCCTTGGCGAGTCAGGGATAATGCTTTTTCAATGTCGGGATACTTTTCACACCATTCAAGAATGTTTTCAGCAATATCGTCCTCTGTTTCTCCGAAATTAGCACTTGCCTGTTTGAGGTCTTCATCTCTATTTTCAATCAAAAACAGATGGGGCTGATTTTTGATTAGGTATATAAAGGCGTGGATGTTGTTAAGACTACCTTCGAGCATCATTCTCAGATTCCTATTGACCAACTGAACAAAATGCAGCCCAATGGTAGGGCGATTGAAAAGGTCGTATTTCTTTAGAGCCTATCTTCTCAAGCATATCGTACAGGGTTGCTTTTTCGACGCGACGTAGGGGAAGTTGCTTTGTCCATGTTTGCAAATCTTCTTTAGTGGCATCCCGCAGCCAAAGTTGAGCAGAGTTAAGGGCAAGGGAGACACTTAACCCGGCTTTGAGAAGCTGATAAAATTTTATCATCAAAAATGAGGTTGACAAATCGTTGACTGCCCACAGCGTCGGGACTACACTGGAACTGCCGGCAACCAGGAAACCGCTAGGTAAGCTGATATATTCGTCGCTGATGCTGTTAAAGTCGCTGATGCCGGTTTCGCAGGCGGAGAGCACAACTAGGCGGCATTCTCGGAAGTCGAGGGCAAAGATGTCTGCTAAGGTGAGGCATTTGGTGAGGTCGAGGGTTTTGCCATTTCGTAAGGGTAGATAGCGAGTGGGGTTTTCTTCTGGGGGAGGCGGGGGTAATTCGCAGTCGGCTAGGAGTAAGGCTGATAGTAAAGGTTGTTGAAAGTTAAAGTAGCCGTGACAGCTAAAGTGGGCGCAGTGGGCGATGCGGAGACGGCTATCGCCTATGACTGATTTTTTGGCATCACTTTGGATGAGGATATCTTTGGGGTGGAAATGCTCACTAATCGCTGGCACTTCTAAGTCTGTAAATTTGAGGTCATTGGTGGGGTTTTGAACGGCAAATAGGTGAGTGAAATGGGGGCGTTTTCGCCTTTGTGCCTGTTGCAGCAGTTGGCAACTGGGCCCATAGCGGACACCTTGTTTGAAGCAATCTAGTAAGCAGGGATTGGCGGGTTCAGCAGACTGCGTTTCTGGGTTAAATCGCTGCCAGGTTTCATGGCTAACTGGCAAGGCGTGAAGGGGGAACAGGTGCAGGAAACGGTGGGGAATTAAAATTAATTGATCGCAGTGTTTCGGCATTCTCCCCAGAATTTCATTGAGATGCAATATTTCAGATAGGCTTTGGAGGCGAGGGGCTAGGTTTTCCCGCCATTCGGTTTTATCTTCCTTTTCGTAGTCTCTCAGATATTCGTCGCGCCAGTTTATTAAGGCTTGAAAGTCGGTTTTTGAAGATTGCCAGACTATAGGAGTTGGTGATTGAGGAGTGATGATGAAAGTAAGGAATTTGTCGCCTAGAATGTACCACTGAAGAATAGCGGTGTTTTCTGTTGTGAGGGCTTGAATATCGCTGTAGGAGATGTTTTTAACTTTTTGAGTCAGCAGGAAGTCGGGGTCGATGGGTTGGATTTCGCGGACGAGTAGTTCGTCGAGTTGTTGCCGCAATTTGGTGAGATTGGTAGAATCGCGGCTGGTAGTTTGTAGGGTATCGATTTGGAGGCTGCGTTCTCCCGATATTTTGCCATAGTTGCTGTTACGATTTGTCTGTTGGTTGTCTAGTCGGCGCTGTTCGGCATCAATTTCTCGACGCAGGCGCGAGAGTTCGTTGAGAACGGTTTCGGGAATATCGCCTTTGGGGTATAAGTCGCGGTTGGCGAGGAGTTCGACTAAGTTGCGGGCTTTGCTGCGTTCGACGTATTCTATGGCTGCGGTGTAGTTTTTTAGCTTTATGCAAACTTCGACCATATTTCGATAGAGTTGATTCCATACTTCGGCTAATTTCTGTTTGTTTTCATCCCCAGATTCCTCACCCCGTAAAATCTCTACTGTTTCAATCGCTAGGGCGTAATTATCATAGGCTAGTTGCCATTGCTGGTTGCTTCGGTAAAGATTGCCTAAATTAGATAAAGTTTCTGCATTATTTTGCGGGAAAGCCTCACGAGTTCTGATTGTTAAAGCAGCTTGATAAAACTCGATCGCCCTTTCTAAATTATCCGCCCGCGAACCGTTGATTCTGTATAAGTAGGCATTAGCTAGGTTATTTTGAGTCGTTGCCCATTTCTCGGGGAAATCCTCAAGCTTATAAACAGTTAAAGCAGCTTCATAAAACTCGATCGCCTTTTCTAAATTATCCGCCCGCGAACCGTTGATTCTGTCACTGTAGGCAAGGGCTAGGTTATTTTGCGTTTCTGCCCATTTTTCGGGGAAATCCTCAAGGGTACGAACAGTTAAAGCAGCTTCATAAAACTCGATCGCCTTTTCTAAATTATCCGCCCGCGAACCGTTGATTCTGTATAAGTAGGCATTAGCTAGGTTATTTTGAGTCGTTGCCCAT
>NZ_JAUBVR010000028.1:74641-75651 GCF_036705955.1 Microcoleus sp. A6-C6
TTAAAGCAGCTTCATAAAACTCGATCGCCTTTTCTAAATTATCCGCCCGCGAACCGTTGATTCTGTCACTGTAGGCAGCAGCTAGGTTATTTTGCGTTTCTGCCCATTTTTCGGGGAAATCCTCAAGGGTACGAACAGTTAAAGCAGCTTGATAAAACTCGATCGCCTTTTCTAAATTATCCGCCCGCGAACCGTTGATTCTGTCACTGTACGTAACAGCTAGGTTATTTTGAGTTTGAGCGTATTTTTCGCTACCCGGTTCCCGATTATTTAAAACTATTTGATAACCAGTAATGGCAATTTCAATGTTTTTCGATCTATTGCCGCGGGGGAATTGATTAATATGAATACTCAAATTTTCAATCATGGCAACAATGAACTCAATTGCGTCTGGGTGTTCGGCAATTAAATTCTGAGCTACTTGGGGTAAAATGTGGGCAAAACGGGCATTGAGGAGATGTTGCCGCTCGGCCAGCATGGGGTAAATTACTTTAATATCGCTATTGCTATCTCCTTCTGCTTGCAATAATTCTAGGATAAAGTTTGCATATTCTTGGGGATTTTCACTTTCTGGATCATCGTTTGACTCGATGAATTGTGCTAGCTGACTGGCCAGATTTCGCAGGAAGTTAGCGCCATTGTCACCTCCTTGCTGTGCCAAGTTTTCTGCTACTAACTCGCAAGCTTCCAGAAATCCGCGATCCAATAATTCGGAGTTATCCTGTAATATCTGCGGTTCGTCTCCGTTGGGGCAATCCAGCAGGGTGTGAATTAGTTGCAGATAAGCTTGGGCGCGGGTTTCGTCCATTGTGGGGAGTTGTGAATAACACCAGAATTTATTTTATCATGATTTAGATGGGTTCGGTGGCCAGAAACCGGGTTTTTTTGATATTGTTCGTTATTGTTGGTAAAAATCGTAAAAACCCGGTTTCTTAGGGTGCATCTCACTTTGGCAAATACATCAAATTGAAAGTTGACCGTTGAGATAAGCACAGCGAAGAGAAAGGATA
>NZ_JAUBVR010000156.1:0-4079 GCF_036705955.1 Microcoleus sp. A6-C6
GGGGAGATGGGGAGAGGGGGAGAGGGGGAGATGGGGAGATGGGGAGATGGGGAGATGGGGAGATGGGGAGATGGGGAGATTATTTGATTAGTTTTGAGGCGAAATTGAAATAGACAATTTCAATCCAGTACAGCTTGGTTGTCAAATTGTGGCACGAGTCGCGCACAACGCCCAACCGCAGATGAGTATTGAGTTAAAGGGCGGATGGGCGGATGGGTGTTCGGCCTGCACCCTATGGATATTCACGCGCAGCGCGCATCCTTCTTCCCTCTTGCTTCTGACAACTGACAACTGACTACTGACAACTGACTACTGACTACTGACTACTGACAACTGACAACTGACAACTGACAACTGACAACTGACTAAAGCCTTTGTAAAGAAAAGTTGCTTTTTTGCCAACACTCTGTTACATTTATTTACATGAATCGGATTGAACCAAATAGCGCGATAACTTCAGTTGGCTAAAATCCATAAGGCATTGCGTAAAAATTGTCAACCTCCCAACACAGCAAGTTCAGCCAGCCGCTTGTCGGCTGTTTTTTTTAGACAGCCAATTTAGCTCTGCCGGATGAACTCAAAAAAGTGATTCAGATGCGCTTTTCGTTCAATTTGCCATGAAATATTCCTAAATAACTAGCTCTGTTACCAAGCCTGTGATACCTTTAAACAATGGTCGGACACAACCAGGCCCGATTTAAGGGATACTGGGTAAGTGAGTAGTCCTCAACACTAGGAGCGAGATTAGGGTGAGGTAAGATTACTGGCTGAAAAAATGTTAGCGATTTTATCCCTCACTGTATTAGACTGAATACTGGCATTCCAATCGCTTGCAATTGACATCCTTGGACATAAATTTCTACACGGCGCTGGCTATAAACATTCTGAATCAAAACCGGAAGCAAGTAATACAGAACAGCCAATAGCCTAAACATTTGAGTGATGACTAAAAGTTTACACAACAACCTGAGATTTAAAAGCTCTCTGCATTATTGGCGGTTAAGTTCCGGCCTGATCAGAGTAAATCATCTTTTTGTTCTAAAAGGTGGGGGGAGCTGTCAAGGTTGGTGGGAGGAATGTGCAAATTCTGTGGTTATGCGGTGTTTCCCTGCGGTCAATATTGATTTGACTTCAGGTAATTTTGTTCGAGCAAATTAATTAAAATCCAAGTCTGGAGGAATTTTTCATGTCTATTCGTCTTTATGTTGGTAATTTACCAAAAGAACTCGATCGCCTAGAATTGCAAGAAGTTTTTGCACCAGAAGGTGAATCTGTTACCACAAAGGTAATTACAGACCGCAAAACTGGTAAATGCAGAGGCTTCGGTTTTGTGACGGTGCTCACTGACGAACAAGCCGACGAAGTTATTGAGAAGTACAACGGCTTGATGTTCAAGGAAAACCCGCTGAAAATAGAAAAGGCACTGCCCCGCTCTAAGGGTAAATCTGAGAAGGGCGAAGACGATCAGCAACAGTCATCATCGCCTGCTTCACCGCAGTTGGTGTCGGCGTCAGCATCGACATCGCCGTCTGTGCCAGCACCTGTGCCGCAACAGCAGCGCTCGGCTCCCCCTACCCAAGGTGGAGGCGGTTCTAGTAAAAGCAATCGTCGTCGGGGTGACAACAACAAGTCTCGCCGCAATCAGTCAACAACAACGGTGTCGAGTGGTGATTCGGGCTCGGTACAGCCAGATCCACGCTGGGCGAGTGCTTTGGAAGAACTCAAGCAAAAATTGGAAGCTCAGACTGCTAGCTAGTCGAAAATGGCTGCTAATTGCTGCTGTCTTTCGACTGCGGTTGACTGAGTTTATTTGGAAGTGCGATCGAGAATCGGTCAAAAAGCCTAATTCTCGATCGCACTATTTTATTGCAAAAAACCTCTAATATCTAGAAATTTCGTAGGGTGTGTCGCCATGTTTAATCTCTAGCATTCAATCTCAAATCTCATGGCGACGCACCTTTTGCGATTGAGAGATTGAGGCATTAATTGGTCAATACTTCATCTTTCTCTCGATCCGCTATAAATCATGTTTATTCTGCGCCAGAGAATTCAATCGTCTCAATGAAGTCAAAAATCTTGTTCATAAGGCCCTCAACCTCCGACTCAAGAGAACCCAATTCGTCCTTGTTCTCATAAATTCGCTGACAACTTACCATGTAGCAAAAATCGTCAACGATAAAAGCCATAAATCCCCGATAAGCATCCATCCGAGTAACTTGGTCGTCGTTTTTTGTCACACTGAGAGTAGCACCCGCAGGCAAATCGACCACTGCAAAATAAGCTTCTTCATCTTCTAAATATTCAGTGTAGAGTAACTTAGAATCAGCAAATTTAGCGAGAATTTGGCTATCAATAAAATTGTTAAGAAACGAAGTAAGATAAGCCCATTCGCCCGCTGACTCAATCAATTTTTCCACTTCGCCAGAAATCGGGAAATAATCAATTTTCAGCAAAACACCAAAATCGTCAGAAAATTCAACACCGCCTGCTGAATCGTCAATTTTACCGCCTCGTTGCTTGTCAACTGGAATCGAGACGGCAAAATTGCCTTGAGCAGATAGGTACAACGGCTCCTCTACATCGAAATCAGGCTCTTCCAATTCTAGTTCTACTGATGAGTATGCAGCAATCACATCCTCGATAATTTCGTTAGCTTCCTCATCGTCTACACCTAATACTTCTTGAAATTTTTTGAGAAAATCCCGGTGCTTCTTGGACACTGTATCATCTACGATAAACATGGCTGCGGTGATAGCAAAAGTATCCAACACCAACTCATTTGGCAGTGATTCAGAAGCCGTGTTAAATAATCCTCCCAAACCATCTTCGGCGATAATATTCGCCAAATTTTGAAACATTGCTGACATATCATCTTCCGAGAATTCAGCAAATATTTCTGAATCCCAAAGTATGCTTTCCAAGATATCTGCGTCTGCGTCAGGGGCGTTGGCTTCGGCTGCGACAAGCGCTACCGCCGCGACGGATTCCTCTAAATTCAATTTGATTGAGGATTTATCTTTGGAATTGAATATTTTAGTAAAGTTGCTCATAGTTTTTGCTTGGATAAAGAATTTAGTTTGACGTTTTTCCTGGAGCATCTCATTTTTGCAAAAAAGATTTTTTGACAATTTGCTATTAAAATTAGATGCGGGCTAGCTGATTACCAAGGACTACCAATTAGTGTAAATCCGGCCCAAAATTTGGGATGAGATAAATCAGAATTTGCTACTTGTCCGGCTTGAGTAAGATCGATCGCCCTTTGAGTTCCCACCAACTTACCATCTTTAATGACTACCTGTTTGCGAATCATCGCCAGTTGAGCTTGTCTGAGAGCTTCAGCTTTAATGGGAGCCGATCGCAAATTAGCATAAAACTCAGTCATCAGCCCCAAAGTCGCGAAATCATTAACTTTCCACAAACTCGCCAAAGCCGATTTTACACCGCTGCGGACTGCGAGTCCAGCAAAACCCATTTCTGCGGTACTGTCGCCGATCGCAGTTTCGCACGCACTGAGCACCAATAACTGTACTTGTCTGCGATCGTACCACTTCGCCAACCGAAATTCATCCAGCGCCAAAGAGCGCTTCCAGAGGTCAATCTCAGCCTCCTTGCGTCCGTTTTGATTGAGCGGAAAGCTGGCGTGAGTAGCTAGGTGAACAATGTCAAACGCCTGTTTTTGTTGCCGCTGTTTGGTGAGATTTTCCAGGGTAAAATCTTGATTGAGAAAAAAGCGGCCGGGCCACAAAGCCAATTCGGGAGCATTTTGGTTGTTGCGTATCGTACCTGCGATCGCCGATAATTCGATCGGTACAGCAGGTAAAGGATCTTTATCGAGAAATTCAGAAGCACCCATTGCTAAAACTTGGGCATTTTTCAAGCTTTGATAATTAGTGCTAGTCAAGCTGACACTAGGAATTGAACCAAGGCTGTACTTTTCTACTAAAAAGTGTTCGCCATCGTAGAAAGCTGCTATGGGCAATTGTCGCAAACCTGCATCGAAGGAAAGTAAGGATTCAGGTCTAAGATTGGGGAATTAAAGAAGGCATAAATAAGTCACAAAAATGGGCAGATATAGCATC